>NZ_WJYH01000008.1:0-115581 GCF_009668065.1 Acinetobacter sp. RIT698 | reverse complement strand
TTACTAGAATATCATCCTTTAACAGATCCTCAAAAAATAGTGAATACTTGGTTTATTTATTGTGGGTTGAAAAGAGAAATAATAAAAGATACAGATAAATTGATAAGTAGAGCACATGAGGCTTTGTGGTTGAAGTATAAAGAGGTTATGGAAAAGTTAAATTCGACGATGTATCCATCTGAATTTCTATTGAAGAATATTGTTAAAGTAATTAAATCTTTAGATGAAAATGTTGGTAAATTAGTTCTTGAAAATTTAAATTCTAGTTTTTCTCCTGATTCAAGGGAATACAAATATTTAGAAACTATAATTTAGCGCTGGATAAGTAAAAAATAGAGCCATTAGGCTCTATTTTTTTAATGACAACTTATATGTCACTTCTTACCAGCTCAACGCACCACCAGTTTGATAATCAGTTACACGCGTTTCAAAGAAGTTCTTCTCTTTACGCAAGTCCATCATTTCAGACATCCACTGGAATGGGTTATTTACACCAGCAAACTGCTCAGGTAAACCTAACTGCGCCAAACGACGGTTACAGATGAATTTCAAATACTCTTCCATCATCGCTGCGTTCATACCCAATACACCACGTGGCATTGTGTCACGCGCATATTCGATTTCAAGCATAGTACCTTCAAGAATCATTTGAATGATTTCTTCTTGGAATTCAGCAGTCCACAAGTTTGGATTTTCGATCTTGATTTGGTTAATCATGTCGATACCAAAGTTCAAGTGCATAGACTCATCACGTAAGATGTACTGGAATTGCTCAGCAACACCATTCATCTTGTTACGACGACCCATTGACAAGATCTGGCTGAAACCACAGTAGAAGAAGATCCCTTCAAGTACGCAATAGAATGCGATCAAGTTACGCAGTAAGATTTGATCGTTTTCAGGTGTACCTGTTTGAAAGGTTGGATCACATAAAGACTGAGTATATTTCAAGCCCCAAGCCGCTTTACGAGCAACTGACGGAACTTCACGGTACATGTTGAAGACTTCGCCTTCATCCATACCTAAAGATTCGATGCAGTATTGGTAAGCATGCGTATGAATCGCTTCTTCAAATGCTTGACGCAAGATGTATTGACGGCATTCAGGGTTGGTGATGTGACGGTAAATCGCCAACACCAAGTTGTTTGCAACCAAAGAATCCGCAGTAGAGAAGAAACCTAATGAACGCATCACGATGGTACGCTCATCTTCGGTTAAGCCATTTTCAGACTTCCAAAGTGCGATATCGTGGTTCATGTTAACTTCTTGTGGCATCCAATGGTTTGCACACCCGTCTAGATACTTTTGCCAAGCCCACTCGTATTTGAACGGTACAAGTTGGTTTAAGTCTGCGCGACAGTTGATCATGGCTTTATCATCAACTTGTACACGTTGTGCACCCATTTCAAGCTCTTCTAAGCCAGGTGCAACGTCTAACTTTTCTAAGGCGTGAGATGCTCTTGCCAACGAATCGGTTGGATTTGTTGATCTTGCTGTATAGGTTCCAGCGGATTGTGTAGTTGCCACATTCTGCGATGACTGCTTTGTATCAGATACCACTTGCGAATCAGTCGTTTTTTTCTGTTCGACGGGCGCAGGCTGGTGAGCTTGTGCAGCTTGTTTCTGTTCATCATCTTCAAAATCGTCCCAACTTAGGATAGACATCGTTGTTCTCTCTTCGTTGTTAATATCTATGTTCGACATCTCACAATGGAAGATGTCACTACTATACGCTTATTCTGTGCAAGCAAAATTAAGTTTTGCCGATAGTTGTTTTGTTCTTGTTCGAAAGAACAGATATCCACACTACTTATTTTGCTTACGCTTTTGCTGCTTACGGATCGCAAAGAATGCATAGACCGCAGGCACGTAAAAAACTAAAAAGGCTAAGATCAGCACGATTACGCCTAACTCATAGTTATGACTTAAATGGAACATTTCTTCGCCTTTTATAATTTCAGATTTTTTGAATCCCCCTAAACCCCCCTTTTTTTAAAGGGGGGACTTTATTCCCCTTGAGGATTGGGGAGGATTACTTACTGACAAGCTTCACAATCTGGATTGTCGATTGAACATGCTTGTGGTACTGGTGCTGCTTGAGCGAAACCATCTTCTTCAGCAGGCGCTTCAGGTTTAGTTTCTTGAGCAACCGCAGCCACTGGTGCAGCAACAGTTGTTGCTTTTACTGCGTTTAAAGCACCCGTGTTAATGGTTGATTTTTCCGCAGAGGTTGCACCTAATGCACGGAGGTAATAAGTGGTTTTAAGACCACGTAACCAAGCCATCTTATAAGTGATGTCTAGTTTCTTGCCATTTGCACCAGCGATATAAAGGTTCAATGACTGTGCTTGGTCGATCCATTTTTGACGACGTGATGCAGCATCTACGATCCAACGTGTATCGACTTCAAATGCAGTCGCAAAAATTGCTTTTAACTCTTCAGGGATACGTGCAATTTTTTGTACTGAACCCTCGAAGTGTTTCAAGTCGTTAACCATCACAGAGTCCCAAAGACCACGATCTTTTAACGCACGTACCAAGTACGGGTTGATCACTGTAAATTCACCAGAAAGGTTAGATTTTACATAAAGGTTTTGGAACGTCGGTTCGATAGACTGTGAAACGCCACAAATGTTTGAAATGGTTGCTGTAGGTGCAATCGCCATCACATTTGAGTTACGCATACCGTCTTTTTGAACTTTAGTACGTAATGTATCCCAGTCCAAACGTTGAGTACGGTCAACTTCAAACATACGCTCTGGACGTGATTTTGCAACGATATCTAAAGAGTCGATTGGCAAGATACCTTGATCCCACAATGAACCTTTAAATGTTGAATACACACCACGTTCAACAGCAAGGTCGCTTGATGTTTGAATCGCGTAGTAGCTGATCACTTCCATTGATTCATCAGCAAAATCTACTGCTGCATCAGAACCATAACCCATACCCAATTCATATAAAGCATCTTGGAAGCCCATGATACCCATACCGACAGGGCGGTGTTTCATATTTGAATTACGTGCTTGTTCAACTGCGTAGTAGTTGATGTCAATCACGTTGTCGAGCATACGAACAGCAGTTTTAACTGTACGCGCTAATTTTTCACGGTCTAATGCACCACCTTGAACATGTTGTACAAGGTTGATTGAACCTAAGTTACATACTGCGATTTCATCTTTATTGGTATTTAAAGTGATTTCAGTACATAAGTTAGATGAATGCACTACACCTACGTGTTGTTGTGGTGAACGTAAGTTACATACGTCTTTGAATGTGATCCAAGGATGACCTGTTTCAAACAACATCGATAACATTTTGCGCCATAAGTCTTTCGCACGGATTTTCTTATGCAGCATGTTGTTTTCTTTTGCAATGCCTTCGTAGTAAGCATAGCGTTCAGCAAATTCACCGCCAGTTAAATCATGCAAATCAGGCGTTTCAGATGGCGTGAACAATGTCCACTCAGCATCTTCAATTACACGTTGCATAAACAAATCTGGAACCCAGTTAGCCGTGTTCATGTCGTGAGTACGACGACGGTCATCACCAGTGTTTTTACGAAGCTCTAGGAATTCTTCAATGTCCAAGTGCCAAGTTTCTAGGTATGCACATACTGCACCTTTACGTTTACCACCTTGGTTTACTGCAACCGCAGTATCGTTGGCAACTTTAAGGAAAGGTACAACACCTTGTGACTTACCGTTGGTACCTTTGATATATGAGTTCAAGGCACGTACTGGTGTCCAGTCATTGCCTAAACCACCTGCCCATTTAGAAAGAAGGGCATTGTCACGCATCGCACCATAGATGTCGTATAGATCATCTTGAATGGTGGTTAAGTAACAGCTCGACAATTGTGGACGTAACGTACCTGAGTTAAACAGTGTCGGTGTAGACGCCATATAATCGAAGCTAGACAATAAGTCATAGAATTCGATTGCACGGTCTTCACGCTGTTCTTCATTTAATGCAAGTCCCATTGAAACACGCATAAAGAATAATTGCGGAAGTTCGAAACGTACATCATTTGAGTGAATGAAGTAACGGTCAAATAAAGTCTGTAAACCTAAATAGGTAAATTGGTTTGAGCGTTCTGGTTTGATCGCAGCTGCCAATTTTGCAAGGTCAAAGTTTAAAAGCTCAGGAGAGAGAAGCTCAAGCTCGATACCTTTATTTAAATAAGTTTCGAGTGCATCGCCTTCGATAGTATCTGTGGCTAAACCTAAGAATTTTAAACCTGTCGCAACCAAGTCATCACGTAATAAACGTGCAGTTACATAAGTATAGTTTGGTTCTTGTTCGATACGGGTACGTGTTGCCATCATCATCGTGGTTGAGATGTCTGACTGTTTTACACCGTTATATAAGTTTTTAACTGTTTCATCGACAATGGCTTGAACATTGATGCCTTCTAAGCCTTCACTTGCTTTTTCAATCGTGGCTTGAAGTTTGCCCAAATCTAGAGGCTGAAGCTGACCGTTCGCATCTGTGATTTGTAAGGTTGGGTGATGATGAGCACCGGTTTGTTTACGTGCATCAGAACGTTGTTCACGGTAGATCACATATGCACGTGCAACTTTTTGTTCGCCTGTACGCATAAGCGCCAATTCAACTTGGTCTTGAATTTCTTCAATGTGAATTGTTCCGCCAGAAGGTAAACGACGATTAAAAGTATTCATCACCATCTCTGTGAGCTGAGTGATGCGATCATGAATACGGCTTGAATCTGCACTTTGTTGACCTTCTACAGCCAAAAAAGCTTTACCAATTGCTACAGAGATTTTATCTGCATCAAAAGCGGCAACATCACCAGTGCGTTTAATCACTTGTAGTTGACCAGGGGTTGTAATGGCGTTCATTGTCAGCGTAGCTCCATTGTCATCATTGTTATGTTTATGGACCATTTGAATCGGACAAACTGCAAAATTTGTTGTCACGATGTTTGAGGACTAAACACAATACTTAGTGGTTTAATTTAATTTAGAACACAAGATACGGTAATTTTAAGGGTAGATCAATATTGACATTTCAAGAATATTTTATCCCTGAAAAGTAAATTTTTATTTGCATCTTTTTACCTCAAAGCGTCATTTTTCTTATATGCCTTATGAGACAAGCACATAGCATAGCAAAGACTCCGCAGAGTGCTTATAGATAAGTGTGTGGATAACTCAAAAAACGATAAACTGATGAGACAGAATATGAACAATGAAATATTTTGTATAAAAATTAGTCCAGCTATTGATTGTCTTGAAGAAATTTAAAAATGATGTGTATTGATTTTATAAAACTGCCTACAATTCAATAGTTAATAAAAATATAACAAATTGATACGCTCATGTATCAGTTTGGTGAATGAGGTCTTGTTTACATTGTAAACGTGTGTATATTGCAAAACATAGTGTGTTGAATCTGCGAGATTTGTAGCAGACTCCAAAATCAAATATAGGGGCAAATAGATGAGCCAAGAAGAAAAGTTACCAAAGATTCTGATTGTTGAAGATGACGAGCGCCTAGCTCGCTTAACTCAGGAATACTTAATTCGCAATGGATTGGAAGTTGGGGTAGAGCCAGATGGTAACCGTGCGATTCGCCGCATCATTGCTGAACAACCAGACTTGGTTGTGTTGGATGTGATGTTGCCGGGTGCAGATGGTTTAACCGTTTGTCGTGAAGTTCGTCCACATTATCATCAACCGATTTTGATGTTGACTGCACGTACTGAAGATATGGACCAAGTTCTTGGTCTAGAAATGGGTGCAGACGACTATGTTGCTAAACCTGTTCAACCACGTGTCTTGCTTGCGCGTATTCGTGCATTATTACGTCGTACAGACAAAGCGCCTGAAGATGAAGTTGCACAACGTATTGAATTTGACGATCTTGTGATCGACAATGGCGGTCGTTCAGTGACACTGAATGGTGAGTTGGTTGACTTCACCAGTGCTGAATATGATCTACTCTGGTTATTGGCATCGAATGCAGGCCGTATCTTATCGCGTGAAGACATCTTTGAACGTCTCCGTGGTATTGAATATGACGGTCAAGATCGTTCGATTGATGTACGTATTTCACGTATTCGTCCAAAAATTGGTGATGATCCTGAAAATCCGAAACGTATTAAAACTGTACGTAGTAAAGGTTATTTGTTTGTTAAAGAGACTGGTCTATAAACGATGGGTCAGTCATCTAAGATGCTTGTCCATCACAGGACAGGCATAAAGAAGGTTAGTTTGCGTGTCTAAACACAGTATATTTTTGCGCATCTATGCAGGATTAGTCATTCTTGTTGTGTTGGTTGCATTGTTTGGATATTTACTTGTCCAAATAATTAATTATCAACGTGCGCAGGAATATCGTGAGTCTCTCACAGATGGAATTTCATTTGTGATCAGTGAAGGTGTGGCACGTCAGCAAACTGAACAGCAGCGCCTAGATTGGATTTCAGATGCATCTGATCTATTAGAACTTCCCATTTATTATCTCGAAGCACGCAAAGTTGACTTATCTCGTACTGAAGAAAAACGTATAGAAAGTCAAAAGGCAGTGGTGCGTTATGATGCAGAACAAGGGATTGCCTATCTGGTGATAGGGATCAGAAATGACCCTAAACACTATTTATATATCAAAGTCGATCAAATTGGCGAACGCCAAATGAAGGCACTTCCGGTATTTATTCTGGATTATTTGGTCTATTATCCCGGTCAAGAACAAGAATATCTTAAAAAAATTCAACAACATTTCTCTTATCATGTCGGTGTGGAAAAGATTTCTCAGCTCAATCTCGATTCAGAGCAAATTGGTCGTTTAAGGTCAGATCAAAGTGTGATTTTATGGCGTGACAGTGCAACTGTACGCGGTACCACCATTTCGATTGTTTCACCCTTACCAAACTCACCTACAGATGTGTTAGTGCTTGGCCCCGTTCCAATGTTTAACTGGATGCCCGTCAAATTGGCAGCCGGAATTACATTGCTGAGTATGTTCTTACTCTGTTTAGGGGTGTATGGCTTGATTGTGCCGATGCAACGTAAGTTGAAACAGGTGAATGAAGCCTTGGATGTGATGAGAACAGGGGATATGTCGCAACGTGTACCTGTTGAGGGTTATGACGAAATGGCCAGTCTAGCCACCAGTTATAACAGCATGTCTGACCATATACAGCGTTTGATTGAAGCACAGCGTGAGTTAATGCGTGCGGTATCACATGAGTTACGTACACCTGTGGCGCGAATCCGTTTTGGTATGGAAATGCTGGCAGATGAAGATGACCATGAATATCGTTTGCAACAGGTCGAGATGATTGATAAAGACATCGAAGCGTTAAATACGCTGATTGATGAAATCATGACTTATGCGAAATTAGAGCAAGGTACACCTTCATTAGATTTTGAAAAAATTGTATTGATTGATGTATTAAAGCAAGTTGCAGTAGAAACCGAAGCATTAAAAACCCAAAAGATTATCCACCTCAACCCACTTTCATCTGATGTGATTGTGGATGCAGAACGTCGTTATTTACATCGTGTTGTGCAAAACTTGGTGGGGAATGCAATACGTTACTGTGATCATCAGGTCAATATCAGTGGTGGTGTCAATCACCAGACCAATATGGCTTATGTCTGTGTAGAAGATGATGGCCCCGGAATTCCAGAGGAAGACCGTAAACGTGTATTTGAGGCATTTGCACGTTTAGATGATAGCCGTACCCGTGCTTCGGGTGGTTATGGTTTAGGACTTTCAATTGTTAGTCGTATTGCGTATTGGTTTGGCGGGACGATTGAAGTTGATCAAAGCTCAGATTTGGGTGGTGCAAGATTTACCATGTCTTGGCCTGTAGAGCGTTTTAAAAAGAAAAAAGCTTAATTGTTAAATCATGCTGTTAAATATTATCAATTAAGCGCTATTTGACTTGGTTCATCAGTCATCTTTAAAGTCATTATTTAAGATAAAACCACCCTCATCCTAACCTTCTCCCAACAGGAGAAGGGACTTTCAATACAAAAAATCACTCAAAAATGTTGGATGCCTTTTGATCTATATTTTTAGAAGATTGGAATTACTCCATCCACGGCAATGCGAGAAGTTGGGAACAGAAAATGACAAATGAAAATATTTTTCTAAGAGAATTTCCAATATATAAAGAGTCAATGATAAAAATATTGAATCTGATGATTTCTGATGACTATGAGGAATTGGTGAAAAATAAACTGGCCTATCCATCAACGGCAAATGAATATAGAGTTGCTGTAAATGAATTTGCGCATTTAAGTGGATTTGTGAAAATGACACAAATCCCTGACGATGTACTGGAGGATACAGAGGTTTTCTCTCTCAAAGGAGATCGTGTTAATAAATATATAATCGATGTCCAATTATGGTTTGATGATTCTGAATCAGATTTATATGCTGTTTTTTGTGCACCAATAAATGCAAGTAAACTATTACATTTGTATGATATTCGCGTTATGTAAAAATAACGATATCTATCGGAACATCAAAACGGACTCTTTGTCAGACCTTTCTAAGCATAATTACGCAGACCAAACTGAATAGCTTGAGCATTGATGTTGATATTGATAATGATAATATTCATTAAGGAAATTTGAATGGTGAACGCTAATTTTGATATTACTATTGATCATGCATTTAATGGAAATGGGCATCCTGCATTTATAATAAAAATTGCCAACCAATTTATTGAAATTAATATTTATATTTCAATTGACCAAGTGGAAGAATTGAAAAAAATAACAACAGATACTGTTACTTGTATACAGGCAGGAGAATCTGCCAACAGTCCAGTTCATTGGAAAAAAGGTGATGATGGCGAGATTTATATTTTGATCGGGGAGGATTGTGAATCTTGGGATATCGTATTAACCATCAGCATTGATTTAATTGCAGAAATTATCACAGGTATTAATGATCTTGTATAAAATTGAGTTTTTCAGAAGATTTTGACGTCACTACGAATGATCAAGGTTTATTTTTGCATCTTCGGTTTCAAAGGCCATTGGCAGTGTTGGTCTATACTGCCGCCAGTGAACTGATCCATGCCATCAACCTAGCATGCGATACTGGGTTCAAGTCATCAGCTTCGAGCACGACACCATGGGACAGCGATCCTGTTGGGCTTCGTGTAGTGTGGAATACTGGATGAATAAGAACAATGCTATTGTGGACTGAAGGCTTGGTTTCAAATAAAAAAACCACCGAAAATTTCGGTGGTTTTTTATGTCTGGATGTTGTTCAGTCTAGATTTTATTGTTGAAGCGTCGCATCAGGCGCAATGATTGGCTTACTGTCTCGCAATGCTTGTAATGCATCATGATTAAAGTCAATCAATAAGCTATTTTGTTCAGCGTCAATTTTATAACTGCTAATGATTTTTTGATCACCTTGAATGGTATCAATACGATATTCATCCGCGATATTTAAAATCCCTTCTAGATTTGTCGTGGTTGCGGCAAGATCTTGGCGGAAAAGCTCATAAACATCTCTTAGATCAAAAATTGCATTTTGTGCATCAGCGTGTTTTTTGACGTAATTTTCAATATGACGAATCAGTAATTGTGCAAATAAAAAATAGTTTGGCTTGCTGCTGAATTCCATCTTGTTTTACCCCTAAATTATTGATTTAAAGTTGTTCATATTGAATAGCATATACATAAAAGTCGTTCAATGTGTATAGGCTCTGTAGACAATTCGTCTAAGTTTGCGACAACGAACACCTTTTACTGCAATTGGGTGTTAAATATACAATTTACTGATTTAAGTGGCGATAAGTTACTCACCTTTCAGACGGCTTTGGCTTGGGCCAGTTTGGGTGAGCTTAAGTAGGTGGTGTGTGCGAAAAATGACATGATTGACAGTGCTGACTATTTTGAAAATTTAAATCAGAAAATCACAGGAGGACACAAGGTAGGTCAAAAGTAGGCATTGAGCATTTGGCGCTGGATGGTTTAAAGCGGGTTATTTCACTGAAATAAGTTGGTTTTGATAATAGTAAAGTATAAAAAATTATAAATAACTTTGTAATATTTAAAAATTATCACAATAAGATAATTTTTATCACTTGATTGATCTAATGTGACTATTTTATCACATAGAATGTAACAAAATATTTTAGGTGGTAAATCCTTATATTTGTAGAAATTAGCCAATTAAATCGCAGAAAAGCATAGATAAATCGAAGCTTTTATTTGGACTGAATCGGATTAAGCTACTGATTTGTCATTTTTAATTCATGATTAAAAAATAAACTTCGGAAAAACTAATAAGAATAGGGATGGAAATTTGATAAAACGATAAGTCAGCGCTGTATCGCTGTGAATCAGGAAAAATTATGGCTTTTGTCTAAAAAATCATCCGAAAGACTTAGAGCTATTAACTAGCAACAGATGACATCAATCGGGTACAATTGACCAGATTTATTTTGTGTTTGGTGTATTTGCAAGGCCAATACATACATTCTTTGTTAAATAATAGGCCTGCCAGGAGTTATCCCCGCATGAGTGCCATTACTCCATACGATTGGGCAATCATTGCCTTCGTGATCGGCGTGACATTTTTATGTGTCTTTATGCTCACCGTTCCTTTGCTCCTTGGGGGTAAATCATGGGGACGTGCGAAGCAAGAGCAATTTGAATCAGGTGTGGTTAGTGCTGGTGGTGCACGTATCCGCTTGTCTGCGAAATTCTACCTTGTTGCAATCTTCTTTGTTGTATTCGATTTGGAAGCCCTCTATTTATATGCATGGGCGACATCTGTACGTGAAGTAGGTTGGGTTGGTTTTTCAGCTGCAGCTGTATTTATTTTAGTTTTACTCGTTGGTTTGATTTATGAATTATCTACAGGTGCATTGAACTGGTCACCTTCAGATAAACGTAAAATCGCAGGGATTAAACCTAAAATTGGTTCACCAAATATGGACCTTGCAGAAATTACTCGCTTCAATTCAATTGAAGAGTTGGTGATGGATCCTACTGGAACTATTCCAGCTCAATCTTCTGGTCGTGTGAAAGATAAAACACCGACCATGTCTCTGAACAAGGAGTAACTCGGGAATGAAATATACTTTAACCCGTGCGAATCCAGAAGCTGAACAATATCCGCTTCAAGATCGTCAAATTGTGACAGATCCACTTGAAGAAGAAGTGAATAAAAATGTGTTCATGACTCGCTTAGAGGATGTGGTACACACAGCTGTAAACTGGGGCCGTAAAAACTCAATATGGCCTTTTAACTTTGGTACATCTTGCTGCTACGTTGAATATGCAACCACGTTAACCGGTGTGCATGACTTGTCGCGCTTTGGTGCCGAGGTTATTCGTGCTTCGCCACGTCAGGCAGATTTGATGATCGTTGCAGGAACTTGCTTTGTTAAAATGGCACCTGTAATTCAACGTTTGTATGAACAAATGCTTGAGCCTAAATGGGTGATTTCAATGGGTGCTTGTGCAAACTCTGGTGGTATGTACGACATCTATTCTGTTGTACAAGGTGTGGATAAAATCATTCCTGTTGACGTGTACGTTCCAGGTTGCCCACCACGTCCAGAAGCATTGATTCAAGCCTTGATGTTATTGCAAGACCAAATTCAATTAGAACGTCGTCCGCTCTCTGCGGTAATCGGTGATGATCTTCAGCCAGTGTATAAGCCAAAGATGATGCCAGAACGCGACCGTAAGAACGCTGAACGTATTGCAGTGAAAAACTTACGCTCTATGGATGAAATTGAGTAATTTTTTCTGATGAGTATTTGACATATCTGATGGATATGGTCATCAGGGAATTTGACAGAATTTGTATTAAATAGGAAGCCAAGCCAATGGCTGAAACTGAAATTGCTATGCCAGAATCGACTCCAGTTGATTCCCGCCCAGCATTTGCAATTGTAGAAGATCTCAAAGCCAAATTTGGCGAGAACTTTTACGTGCAACCGACGTTTGAAGATTTTCCGACGGTCTGGGTTGAGCGCGCACGTGTACAAGAAGTTCTAATGTACTTGCGTACAGTACCACGTCCTTATGTGATGCTGTTTGACTTATCTGCGGTCGATGAACGTTTGCGTAACAACCGTGATGGTTTACCTGCATCTGATTTCACAGTGTTCTATCACTTACTTTCATTAGAACGTAATAGTGATATTCGTATCAAAGTGGCGTTGAGTGAGAACGATATTAACGTTCCAACAGCGACCAATATTTGGCCAAATGCCAATTGGTACGAGCGTGAAGCTTACGATATGTTTGGGATCAATTTCGAAGGGCATCCAATGCTTCGTCGTATCTTGTTGCCAACCTATTGGGAAGGTCATCCACTACGTAAAGAATATTCTGCACGTGCGACTGAATATACACCGTACATGCAAGACAAGGCTAAACAAGATTTCGAACAAGAACATCTTCGTTTCGTTCCAGAAGATTGGGGTCTAACACGCGGTAACGCCGATGAAGACTTTATGTTCTTGAACTTAGGGCCTAACCATCCATCTGCGCATGGTGCATTCCGTGTAATTTTGCAGCTTGATGGCGAAGAAGTGAAAGATTGTGTGCCTGATATTGGCTATCACCACCGTGGTGTGGAAAAGATGGCTGAACGTCAAACTTGGCATTCATTTATTCCATATACAGACCGTGTTGACTACTTAGGTGGTTGTGCGCAAAACATGCCTTATGTCATGGGTGTGGAGCAACTTGCAGGGATTACCGTTCCTGATCGTGCACAATGTATCCGTGTCATGATGTCTGAATTATTCCGTATCAATAACCACTTGTTGTATATCGGTACTGCGATTCAGGATGCCGGTGGTATGACACCAGTATTCTATATGTTTGCGGATCGTCAAAAAATCTATGACGCAATTGAAGCGATCACAGGTTTCCGTATGCACCCAGCATGGTTCCGTATCGGCGGGACGGCACATGACCTTCCAAACAACTGGCAAAAACTGATTCGTGAAATTCTCGAATGGATGCCAAAACGTTTGAAGGAATATCATACTGCTGCACTGAAAAACTCAGTATTTGTGGGTCGTACCCGTAATGTTGCGCAATACGATGCTAAATCAGCATTGGCTTGGGGTGTAACAGGTACCGGTTTACGCGCGACAGGTATTGATTTTGATGTTCGTAAATATCGTCCATACAGTGGTTATGAGAATTACGACTTTGAAGTGCCGTTAGAGTATGAAGGCGATGCTTACGCGCGTGTGATGGTTCACTATCGCGAAATCGAAGAGTCGTTAAAAATCGTCAAACAGTGTTTGGATAATATGCCTTCTGGTCCTTATAAAGCGGATCATCCATTGGCAGTTCCACCACCAAAAGATAAGACTTTACAAGATATTGAAACTTTGATTACGCACTTCTTGAGCGTGTCATGGGGTCCTGTAATGCCAGCTGGTGAAGCCTCTGTAATGGCAGAAGTGGTGAAAGGTGCGTCTAACTATTACTTGACTTCAGATAAGTCAACCATGAGTTACCGTACCCGTATTCGTACGCCTACTTTCACCCACTTGCAGCAAATTCCTTCCGTGATTAACGGCAGTCTTGTATCTGACTTGATCATTTATTTAGCGACAATTGACGTCGTTATGGCTGACGTGGATCGCTAAGGGGTAAACGCATTATGATGATTTTGACTGATAAAAAGCCACGTGTGAATGTTGAAGGGATTCTGACCAGCGAAGAAATCCATGAAATTGAACATCACATGGGTCACTACCCATACCCACGCGCAGCGTCTTTGGATGCTTTAAAGTGTGTACAACGCCGTAATGGTTGGGTGGATGACGCGCAGTTACATGCAATTGCTCAATTATTGACAATTACAACTGCGGATTTAGAAGGTGTTGCAACATTCTATAACCGTATATACCGTCAGCCTGTAGGTCGTCACGTAATTTTATTATGTGATTCGATTGCATGTTTCTTGATGGGTGCGGAAACTTTAGCAGAAGCTTTCCAACGTGAACTGGGTATCCAATTTGGTCAAACGACAGCTGATGGTCGTTTTACTTTATTGCCGATCTGCTGTTTAGGGAACTGTGACAAAGGTCCAACCCTAATGATTGATGAAGATACACACGGTTTGGTTGAAGTGACTTCTGTGAAACAGTTATTGGAGAAGTATGTATGAATACCGAACCAAGACCAATTTATGGCGAAGGAAACCCTGAAACTCACCCATTAACATGGCGTTTGAGTAAGCAGGAATTTGTTCGTAGTGCTGATGACTATGAAGCTTTAGAAGGCTATGCAGGCTTTAAAAAAGCGCTTTCAATGCCACCTAAAGATGTTCTTGAAGTCATCAAAGCAGCGACTGTAAAAGGTCGTGGTGGTGCAGGTTTCCCAGCAGGGATTAAATGGTCATTGATGGCACCCAATGATGGTGGTCCTCGTTACCTGATCTGTAATGCCGATGAAATGGAACCGGGAACATTCAAAGACCGTTTGTTGATGGAAAAACTTCCACATCAATTGATCGAAGGGATGTTGATTGCAGGTTATACCCTCGAAGCGACTCAGGGTTATATCTTCATTCGCGGTGAATACATTGAAGCTGCACAATACTTAAATGAAGCTTTAGAACAAGTGCGTGCTAAAGGTTATTTGGGTGACAACATCTTAGATACAGGTTGGAATTTTGACCTGCATGTGCATACCGGTGCGGGGCGTTATATCTGTGGTGAAGAAACTGCATTGATTAACTCACTCGAAGGCCGTCGTGCAAATCCACGTACTAAGCCGCCATTCCCGCAAGTTGCAGGTGCATGGGGCCGTCCGACCATCGTAAACAACGTAGAAACCTATAACAACTTGCCAGCAATTATGTTGCGTGGGCCTGAGTGGTATATCGGTTTGTCTGCGGGTAAATCTAAAGATCCAGGCACTAAAATTTATGGTGCATCAGGTAAAGTGACTTTCCCTGGTCTTTGGGAATTGCCTTTTGGTACGACTGCACGTGAAGTGATTGAAGACTATGCTGGCGGAATGCGCGATGGTCTTAAACTGAAAGCATGGTTACCGGGTGGGGCATCGACTGACTTCTTGGCTGCTGAACACATTGATCTTCCAATGGATTCAGAAAGCATTATGAAAGCAGGTTCTCGTCTAGGTACATGTTTGTTAATGGTCGTTGATGAAACCCAGTGTATGGTTTCTGCAACGCGTAACTTAGAAGAATTCTTTGCACGTGAATCATGTGGATTCTGTACGCCATGCCGTGATGGTTTACCTTGGGCGGTCAAAGCACTTGTCGCAATTGAGAAAGGTGAAGGGAAGATGGAAGACATTCAACATCTTCAAGAACTGACTCGCAAATTGTGGATTGGTAAAACATTCTGTGCTCACGCACCAGGTGCGATGGAACCATTGATGGGTGCACTCAAATATTTCCGTAGCGAGTTTGAAGCTAAAGTGACAGATCGTCCTGTAGCCCAAACCAGCCACGTAGAACAAGTTTAAGGAATTCGACTATGGCTACAATTCATGTCGATGGAAAATCGTATGAAGTCAATGGCTCGGAAAACTTGCTACAAGCATGTTTGAGTCTTGGCATCGACATCCCATATTTTTGTTGGCATCCAGCTTTAGGTTCTGTCGGTTCTTGCCGTCAATGTGCTGTTACTCAATATGCGAATCCAGAAGATACTCGTGGTCGCTTAGTAATGTCATGTATGACTCCTGCATCTGACAATACCTTTATTTCGATTGAAGACAAAGAAGCAAAAGATTTCCGTGAATCGATTGTGGAATTCTTAATGACCAACCACCCACACGACTGTCCAGTCTGTGAAGAGGGTGGTCATTGTCATTTACAAGATATGACAGTAATGACGCAACATGATCGTCGTCGTTATCGTTTTACCAAACGTACGCATCACAACCAAGAGTTAGGTTCTTTCATTGCACATGAGATGAACCGTTGTATCGCATGTTACCGTTGTGTTCGTTACTACAACGATTATGCCGGTGGTACAGACTTTGGTGTTTATGCCAATGCATCACGTGTCTATTTCGGTCGTCCAGAATCAGGCACTTTAGAGTCAGAATTCTCTGGTAACTTGACTGAAGTGTGCCCAACAGGTGTATTTACCGATAAAACCCATTCGGCACGTTATAACCGTAAGTGGGACATGCAGTATGCGCCTAGCGTATGCCAAGGCTGTTCTTCAGGTTGTAACATCTCTCCAGGTGAGCGTTATGGCGAATTACGTCGTGTAGAAAACCGTTTCAATGGTGACGTTAACCAATATTTCCTTTGCGATAAAGGTCGTTTTGGTACGGGTTATGTGAACCGTGAAGATCGTCCACGTCAGCCGCAATTCCGTGCTGCAACAGAAGTTAAAACTGTTTCTGTTGATGTGGCACTGGATTCAGTGATTGAAAATGTTCAAGGCAAAAAAGTCTTGGGTATTGGTTCTCCACGTGCATCGTTAGAATCAAACTATGCGTTGCGTGAGTTAGTTGGCCAAGAAAATTATTCAACTGGTCTTTCTCAAAAAGAACAGAACTTGGTTGAACTTGCTGCATCGATTATGCAAGCTGAGGGTGTTTATAACCCAAGTATGCGCGAAATCGAAAGCTATGATGCAGTCTTGATCTTGGGTGAAGATTTAACGCAAACTGCACCACGTATGGCACTGTCTGTTCGCCAAGCTGCGAAAAACAAAGCCAAACAAATGGCTGCAGACCGCCGTACCCAAGATTGGTTAGCTGAACCTGTAAAACGTATTGGTCAGGATGCAAATTCTCCAATCTACATCTTGGCTGCAACACAAACACGTTTAGCTGATATTGCTGAGGGTGAAGTTGTTGCTTCTCCAAACGATATTGCACGTTTAGGTTTTGCGATTGCTGCGGGTGTAAACGGTGATGCGATTCTTGGTTTAGATGATGATGCTAAAGCATTTGCACAAACCATTGCAGATACGTTAAAAGCTGCGAAAAAACCATTAATCATCTCGGGTACTAGCTTACAAGATGCTGCCATCATGGAAGCTGCTGCACAAGTTGCACAAAACCTAGGTGGAAATGCAGGCTTAACATTGACAGTTCCAGAAGTGAACTCAATGGGTATGGCTTTGTTTGGTGGTTTAAGCTTAGAACAAGCATTTGCTCAAGATTATGAGTCAATCATTATTGTTGAAAATGATTTGTTCCGCCGTTTACCTGCTGTACAAGTTCAGGCTGCTCTAGACAAAGCGCAAAGCGTGATAGTGCTTGATCATTCTGAAACTGAAACCGTAAAAGCGGCTGATGTTGTCTTGTCTGCTGCAAGCTTTGCAGAAGGCGATGGAACAGTGGTCAGCCAAGAAGGTCGTGCGCAACGCTTCTATCAAGTTTATGACCCAAGCTATTACAAACCAGAATATGCCATCAAAGAATCTTGGCGCTGGTTACATGCCATTGAAACGGGTGTGAAAGGTAAAGCGATCTCGTGGACATTGTTGGATGACGTAATTGAGTCTGTGGTCAAAAATGTTCCAGTTCTTGAAGCAATTCAAGATGTTGCACCTGATGCGGGTTACCGTGTTCATGGCTTGAAAATTGCCCGTGAACCACGTCGTTACTCAGGTCGTACTGCAATGCGTGCACCATTAAACGTACATGAGCCGAAACAACCTGTAGATGTCGATTCCGCATTAACATTCTCTATGGAAGGTTATGTTGGACCGCAAAATGCATCGTCATTGGTTCCATTTGCATGGGCACCGGGTTGGAACTCACCACAAGCTTGGAACAAATACCAAGATGAAGTGGGTGGTCACCTTAAAGGTGGTGATTCAGGCGTTCGTTTGTTTGATCGCTTAGTAAAACGTCCTGCACGTAGCTATGTGGCGCCAACTGCGGTTGTGGCAAATCCAGAGAGTTTCCGTCTGGTTCCAATGCATCATATTTTCGCTTCAGGTGAATTTACGATTAAAACGCCGGTGATGGAATCGCGTATTCCAGAAGCGACTTTTGCCGTAGGCGAGCAAGATGCAGCACGTTTAAATGTTCAAGATGGTCAACAACTGACAGTGAAAGCAGGCGAAACGACGATTAGTCTTCCTGTGCATGTGATTGAATATTTACCAACAGGTTATATCGGTTATCCAGTCGGCCAAGCACCAACAGTTTCACTTGCTGAACCTGTATCTGTAACGGTAGGAGTGTAATCATGAATGAATCTTTACGCGCACTACCGACATGGGCACAAGACTGGCCAATCGCTTATTCAGTGATTCAAGCCATCGTAATTTTGTTGGTTGTGGTTTTACTGGCCGCTTTGATGTCATTTATTGAACGTCGTTTGCTGGGCTTATGGCAAGACCGTTATGGACCAAACCGTGTTGGTCCTGGCGGGATGTTCCAGATCGTTGCCGACATGTTGAAAATCATGTTCAAAGAAGACTGGACACCAAAGTTTGTAGATAAGTTAACCTTCCGTTTAGCACCAGCAGTGGCAATGGCGACTGCAGTACTGTCATTCATGGTTATTCCTGTTTCACCTTACTTAGGTGTTTCAGACATGAGTATCGGGCTATTGTTCTTTATGGCAATGGCAGGTATCGCAGTATATGCGGTGTTATTTGGTGGTTGGGCATCCAACAACAAATATGCGTTACTAGGTGGTCTACGTTCAGCAGCACAAACCATTTCTTATGAAGTCTTTTTAGGGATTTCATTGATGGGTGTGGTGGCAATTGCAGGTTCATTTAACTTGCGTGACATCGTAGAAGCACAACGTGATGTATGGTTTGTGATTCCGCAATTCATTGGTTTCATGATCTTCGTGGTTGCAGGTGTTGCGGTAACGCATCGTCATCCATTTGACCAACCAGAAGCTGAACAAGAATTGGCAGAAGGTTACCATGTCGAATATGGTGGTATGAAATGGGGGATGTTCTTCGTTGCTGAATACGTCAACATCATTTTAATTTCAGCACTGATCGTGACTTTATTCTTTGGCGGTTGGTTAGCACCATTTAATTTAAATATTCCATTCATTCCAGATGCGTTCTGGTTCATTGCGAAAACAGCATTCTTTGTAATGATGTTTGTCTTGGCACGTGGTTCTTTAATGCGTCCACGTTATGACCAAGTTATGAATTTTGGTTGGAAAGTGTGTTTACCACTTGCATTGGTCAACCTTTTGGTGACTGGTGCTGTGATTCTGATGAATCAGGCCTAGGACAGCAGGGAGTACAAAATGTATAAAATTCTAGCTGGCGTAGGATCAATTGTTCGTTCGTTGTGGATGGTGTTTAGCCATGTCACACGCAAACGCGATACGATTTTATATCCAGAAGTGCCAGCCGAACAAATCGTACCTCCACGCTACCGTGGTCGTATCGTATTAACACGTGACCCAGACGGTGAAGAGCGTTGTGTTGCGTGTAACTTATGTGCGGTTGCATGTCCTGTTGGTTGTATTTCATTGCAGAAAGCTGAAAAAGATGATGGACGTTGGTATCCAGAATTTTTCCGCATTAACTTCTCACGCTGCATTTTCTGCGGTATGTGTGAAGAAGCATGTCCAACAACTGCTATTCAGTTAACACCAGATTTTGAGTTAGGCGAATATGTCCGTCAGGATCTTGTTTATGAGAAAGAAAACTTACTCATTTCAGGACCGGGTAAATACCCAGACTACAATTTCTACCGTGTAAGTGGTATGGCAATTGATGGTAAAGAAAAAGGTCAAGCGCAACGTGAAAGTGCGCCTGTAGATGTACGGAGCTTATTACCATGATGTGGCCATTTTATTTAATGGCTCTCGTGGCCATTGTTTCGACGATTCGTGTTGTGACCAACACCAATCCAGTACATGCTTTATTAAGTTTGATCGTCTCTCTACTTGCTGTTGCAGGGATCTTCTTGATCATTGGTGCACCATTTGCAGCTGCGCTTGAAGTGATTGTTTATGCGGGTGCGATCATGGTGTTGTTCGTATTCGTGGTCATGATGCTCAACCTTGGTCAACATACAGTTGACCAAGAACGTAAATGGTTGACTTCAGATGCTTGGGCTTATCCAGCACTCATGAGCTTCTTAGTTGGCTTATGTTTGGTTTGGGTATTAGGTTCAGACTATACCCAACATGGTGCAGTACTTGGAACTCAAGTGATTGGACCTAAAGCAATTGGTCAAGCACTCTTTACCCACTATTTATTATTGGTTGAAGTTGCCGCAATGTTATTGCTTGCAGCATTGGTTGCAGCATTCCACTTAGGCAAACGTGAACCGAGTGCAGCAGAGGATAAACAGTAATGGGCAACATTCCTTTAGAACATGGTTTGATCGTCGCAACTATCCTTTTTGCACTGGGTTTTTACGGTGTAATGGTGCGACGCAACCTATTATTTATGTTAATGAGCCTTGAGATCATGATGAATGCAGCAGCATTGGCATTCGTTGTGGCAGGAAGTGCATGGGCACAACCTGATGGTCAAATTATGTTTATTTTGATCCTCACACTTGCTGCGGCAGAGGCTTGTATCGGTCTAGCGATCGTCCTCCAGTTCTATCATCGCTTCCATCATCTGGATGTAGATGCTGCTAGTGAGATGCGCGGATGAGTTATTTATATTTAACGATTTTATTTCCGCTGATTGGCTTTGTACTTTTAGCGGCAGGACGTAATAAACTTCCTGAAAATGTAGCAGCAATTATTGGTGCGGGTTCTGTTGGCCTTTCTGCTTTATTTGCATTGATTGCAGGTATGGACTTTGTTCAGCAGGGTTCAGTTGCGCAAGCACAGCATTTATGGACTTGGTTCAATGTAGGCGGTTTTGCACCGGGTGTAAGTTTGCATCTTGATGGCTTGTCATTGTTAATGATGGGCATGGTGACAGGTGTAGGTTTCCTGATTCACATCTTTGCAACTTGGTACATGCGTGGTGAAGAAGACTTCGCACGTTTCTTCTCATACTTCAACTTATTCGTTGCCAGCATGTTGGTGCTTGTATTGGGTGATAACTTAGCGTTGTTATTCTTAGGTTGGGAAGGCGTAGGTCTGTGTTCTTACCTGTTGATTGGTTATTACTACCAAAACCCTGCAAATGGTTTTGCGGCAATTAAAGCATTTACAGTAACGCGTGTTGGTGATGTATTCTTACTGATCGCATTGTTCTTGCTTTACCAACAATTTGGTACTTTACACATCGGCACGATTGTTGCCAATGCTTCACAAGTTCTCGCACTTGATCATAACTTGGCATTGATCACGTCACTGATGTTGTTCTTGGGTGCAGCAGGTAAATCTGCGCAAATCCCATTACAAACATGGTTGGCAGATGCAATGGCTGGTCCGACACCAGTATCTGCATTGATCCATGCTGCAACAATGGTTACCGCTGGTATCTACTTATGTTGCCGTATGTTCTCTGTGTTTGAAATGACACCAGAAGTGATGCAGTTCATTTCGATTACGGGTGCTGTAACATTGTTGGTTGCTGGCTTTGCGGCTTTGGTTCAAACAGATATCAAACGTATTCTGGCTTACTCTACCATGAGTCAGCTCGGTTATATGTTTATGGCTGTGGGTGCAGAAGCGTATCAAGCAGGTCTGTTCCATATGCTTGCACATGCATTCTTTAAGGCATTATTGTTCTTGTCTTCTGGTGCGGTGATCTTGGCTTACCATCATGAGCAAAACATCTTTAAAATGGGTGGCTTGTTCTACAAAAATAAATTCTTATTTGCTTGCTTCGCGATTGGTGGTGGTGCACTTGCTGCAATCCCATTTATTACGATCGGCTTCTTCTCAAAAGATGCAATCTTGGGTGCTGTTTGGGCGCAAGGTCAATCTGTCGCATTGTATAACTCATTGTATTGGGTTGGTGTTGCGGGTGCATTCTTAACTTCGATTTATACATTCCGTTTAATTTGGGTTGTATTCTTTGGTGAAGAAAAAACACATTATCACGAAATCAAAGGTGCAACGTATTGGGCGCCTTTAGGTATCTTGGCTGTTCTTTCAACAGGTTTGGCTTACTTCTTAAAAGCGCCAGTGATGAACATTTTAAATGCAGCACATATCCCTGCATTTGAGGTTTCTCAAGCGATTGAAGAAGGAATGCATGGTGCAGAACACCTTGCAGTCGGTATCGCATTGGTCGGTTTAGCTGTAGGCGTGGTGTTATTTGCTTTCGCTTATAAAGCGGTGCAAGGTTTTGCAGCCACTTCATTTGGTGCTGGACTTGCAAATATCTGCCGTAATGCATTTGGTTTCGATTCTTTATACAACCTTGTATTTGTTCAACCTTATTTACTCATTGCGAAAATTTTAGGTCGTGACCCAATTGATGGTTTATGGCTGGTATTACCTGCAATCGTAAATAGTGGGAATAAATTTACAAGTACCCGTCAAACAGGTTCATTACGTGAATATGCATCAAGTATGTCACTCGGTGTAGTGGTATTGCTGATGATCTTGATCGTGATTCAGGTAGTGGGGAAATAAGATGGAAATCACAAACAATTGGATTTTACCCGCACTGATTCTTGTACCTTTTATTGCAGGTTTCGCGTGTTGGTTGGTCGATAAACTTGATAAACATTTGCCACGTTATATCGCATTAGTCGGTATGCTCGTTACATTGGGCTTAACACTGATTTTGTGGAAACAAGGTGGCTTTAGCTATGAGTTGGGGGCGAAGACTCCAACTTGGGCAGCAGAATTTTATTTACCTTGGATTAAATCACTTGGTATTAACATTCATTTGGCTGTAGATGGTCTTTCATTGCTGATGGTGGGATTGACTGCATTACTGGGTGTACTTGCAGTTGGTTGTTCATGGGGTGAAATTCAAAAGAATGTCGGCTTCTTCCACTTAAACCTGTTATGGTCTTTGGGTGGGGTAATCGGGGTTTTCCTTGCAATTGATATGTTCTTGTTCTTCTTCTTCTGGGAGATGATGTTAGTACCTATCTACTTCTTGATCGCACTTTGGGGTCATAAAGGCGCAGACGGTAAATCACGTGTTTATGCTGCAACCAAGTTCTTTATCTATACCCAAGTCGCAGGCTTGATCATGCTCATCGGGATCTTAGGCTTAGTGGTCTACGGTTCTCAGATGTCAGGTACGATTAGCTTCGACTATAACTACTTACTTGCAGTTGCAAACACTTTAGATGCTCAGGCACCACATATTGCCTATGCATTGATGATCTGTTTCTTTATTGGTTTTGCGGTCAAGCTTCCAGTATTTCCATTACACGGTTGGTTACCAGATGCCCATGCACAAGCACCTACAGCAGGTTCTGTAGACTTAGCGGGTATCTTGATTAAAACTGCTGCGTACGGTTTACTGCGCTTTGTATTGCCATTCTTCCCAGCAGCATCTGCACAATTTGCCGATATTGCGATTATTTTAGGTTTGATTGGTATTTTCTACGGCGCTTGGTGTGCTTTCCAGCAAACAGATATGAAACGCCTGCTTGCTTATACTTCTATTTCGCATATGGGTTTCGTATTACTTGCACTTTATGCCGGTAATATTCTGACGTTCCAAGGCTTAATGATCATGATGTTGGCACATGGTTTGTCATCTGCTGCATTGTTCATTATGTGTGGTCAAGTGTATGAACGCTTACATACCCGTGACTTACGTTTGATGGGTGGTATTCGTGGTCAATTCCAGTATTTACCATTCTTCTTGATGTTCTTTGTCTCTGCGCTTGTGGGTATTCCAGGTCTAGGTAACTTTATTGGTGAATTCCTGATCTTGATGGGTTCATTTGCTAAGTTCCCAACATTTACCATCATTGCGGCGATTAGCTTGGTCTTTGCCGGTCTTTATGGTCTGATCCTGATCCACAAAGCTTTATTTGGTACACCAAATGAAGAACAGAAAAAGCATTATGAAAGTCCATTAAAAGACTTGAATGTACGTGAAACAGTAATTCTATTGATCTGTGCATTTGGCTTATTATGGTTAGGTGTGTATCCACAAAGCTTCCTTGATATTTCTCACTCAAGTATGGCGTGGTTATCAAATAGCTATATTCCAGTTCAAGAAGTTGTTGATGCGGCACAACAAGTCGTATCTCAACAAAATGTGGAGATCCAATAGTCATGAACTTCACTATGTCATTTTCGGGTCTCATGCCTTTAGCACCAGTTTTTATTGTTGCTTTAACCGCTGTAGTGGTGATGATCCTAACCTCGATCAAGCGTAATCATAATTTGATTGCGACTGCATCGGTGGTGGGTCTAAACCTTGCTGCAATTGATATTTTATTCATGATGTTTGGTGGTTCATTTGCACCATCAAATGTGATGAACATGTTTGTGGTTGATCCATTTACATTGTTTTATCAATTTATTGCAGTAGTTGCTGCACTCGCATGCTGTACGTTATCTCACGCTTATATTGAAACTTATAAAGATAATCGTGAAGAGCTTTATATCTTGATGTTGATCTCTGTAACAGGGGCAATGTTGATGGTGGCAAGTTCTCATTATGCATCGTTCTTTATTAGCTTAGAGCTTTTGTCAATTCCTGTGTATGGCTTATTGGCATATACGCATCAGCGTGGAAAATCGCTAGAAGCAGGCGTAAAGTATTTGGTACTTTCTGCAACAGCTTCAGCAATCTTATTGATGGGTATGGCATACGTCTATGCTTATACAGGGACATTGTCATTTACTGACTTCCCAGGTTTGTATGGAAATCAGTTAGCACAAACGCAACAAATTGCGTCTTTGGCTGACTTTATTGAACAGTTAAAAGGTTTCCTTGCTCAACCGATGATTTTGTTGGGTTCAGGATTAATCGTGATTGCGATTGCGTTTAAATTATCGCTTGCGCCATTTCATAAATGGACACCAGATGTTTATCAAGGTGCGCCTGCGCCAATCGCGACCTATCTTGCAACTGTTGCTAAAGTTGCAACCATTGGTTTATTGGTACGCTTTATTTTAAGTTCAGGTTTCATTCTTGTACCGTCTATCGTGACTGTATTAACTGTGATCGCTGTACTTTCGATTTTAGTCGGTAACTTCCTTGCATTACGTCAAGTCAACTTAAAACGAATTTTGGGTTATTCATCAATCGCCCATTTTGGTTATTTATTGATTGCTTTGATTAGTTTAGGTTATGCAAGTTTAGGTAGTGTAAGTGTGTATGTGGTGACTTATACCTTAACTACGATTGGTGCTTTTGGTGCTGTCGCGTTAATGTCAAGCCCATATAACAATGTTGATGAAGCCGAGTCGCTTGCGGATTACCGTGGTTTATTCTGGCGTCGTCCAGTACTGACTGCGACGTTAACAGTGATGATGCTTTCTCTTGCAGGGATTCCATTGACCGCTGGTTTCATCGGTAAGTTTATGGTGGTGATTGCTGCTGTAACCACAGAACATTGGTTCTTGGCGGCTATGGTTGTGGTGGGTAGTGGTATTGGTTTGTATTACTACTTACGTGTGATGATCGTGATGTATATGACTCCACCAGATAATCCTCGTATTGATGCAGTTGATCATTGGGGACAAAAAGTGGGTGGTTTGATGGTGCTCGGCGCTGCTGCTTTGGTATTGATCATTGGTGTTTATCCAGATCCAATCATCAGCTTGGCGTTAAAATCAGAAATTTTATCTCCTTTACATTTCTTGATGAGCCAACAACACTAATCGCAATAAAATCCTGCTATTAACAAAAAAAGCCCTCATTCATTGAGGGCTTTTCTTATCTCTGATATAAAAAACATTTATAATAATGGAAATTTACTTTTATCCTTTTAGGTGTCCTCCCGTGTCTATTCAAGAAATTCGTCATCCACTTATTCGTCATAAATTAGGTTTATTACGCCGTGCTGACATTAGTACTAAGAATTTCCGTGAACTCGCTCAAGAAGTAACCATGCTTTTAACTTATGAAGCAACCAAAGATTTACCTGTGTGTGATCATGAGATTGATGGCTGGAACGGTAAAGTCACAGTAGACAGAATTGCGGGTAAAAAAATCACTGTAGTGCCGATTTTACGTGCTGGTATTGGCATGTTAGAAGGTTTTTTAAATCTCATCCCAAGTGCTAAAGTTTCAGTTCTCGGTTTAGAACGTGATGAAGAAACCTTGGAAGCACGTACCTATTATAAAAAATTGGTTCCAGATGTACAAAACCGTTTAGCCATGATTATTGACCCGATGTTGGCAACAGGTTCTTCTTTAGTTGCTGCAATTGACGTATTGAAAGCAAGTGGATGTAAAGATATCCGTGTTATGGTTTTGGTTGCAGCGCCTGAAGGGATTAAACGTGTTGAAGCCGCGCACCCAGATGTAACGATTTTTACCGCTTCAATTGATCAAGGTTTAAATGAACAAGGTTATATCGTGCCAGGTTTAGGTGATGCTGGAGATAAAATTTTTGGTAGTGTGCAAAAAGATTAAAATTTAGTATGATCAAAGGAGGCTATAGGGGGCCTCCTTTTTAATGATAAGAGAATAAAAAATGTTTAGAAAAGGGACTGTTACCTTTTTCGATAATGATTTAGGGCAAGGTCTAATTGAATTAAGTGATCATCAACAAGTTGTTTTCAAATTAGAAGATTTCTCAAATCAATTGCTACTTCCTCAAATTGGTGAGCGGATTAAATGTGTCGTTTTAGAGCAGAGTGATGGTTTATTTGCCAAATTTATCGTACGTTTAGATCATAAAAATTATGTGAATGATCAAAATAAGTCCTCTGTTTCACATCTTTATTCAGAAAATACCTATGAACATATTAGAAATGTTCGCAAAGCGCTGAAAAAGAGAAGGGGATTGGCTGATGAAGGCTTATTGACCCCCCAAACGAAAACTCAGGCTGAGCAAGCCGTTTTACCTGACACTATTCTAGATATTAACTTAGTTGTAGCAGATCAAAAAGTAACAGTTATTGAACCCATTCAAACAATAATCAATGATCCTGCAATCGAAGAATGGGGCGGAAACTTAAATCAAGCCAAAGAGATTGAACCTGTAACGCAAACACAAGTTGACCTTTCTGTTAAAGTTATCCAGAATACTGAATTGAAAGACGAAACTCATACATTTGATAACATTAAACCCGTTGAAGAAATTCATGCTATTACTGTTGTTGATGTGGGTGAGGCGAATCAAAACATTGAAATCACTGAGGGTAATCAGAGCGCAGTGTTGCTTAGCCCCTTAAAGGTGATAGAAGATGGTCAAAATTTTAAAGGGGATGATTTATATTTTAACAGCCAAATTGATCGGCAGTTGCTTGAAAAGCATATGGATTTAACGGCATTTCAACGTTTAATTCAAAAGTTGAAAGTTAAATTTTTATATTCCAAACGCAAACAAGCTGTAAAGAAAATTCGATCTGAAAAACGCAAGACTTTGAATCCTTGGGTGGCGATCGTCGCTGTGGTGATATTCATTGCGGTAAGTTCTGTGATGTATGCAATGGATCGTTATAAGCAGTACAAAGTTGAGGCTGAAATGAGACTTCAACAATATCAACAAGAACAAAAGGACAAGATTAAACAGCAGAAACGAAAGGCATATTCACACTAAACATCTGAAACGAGTTGAATATATTTTACGATTCATACTTATTTTAAAAGAGAAGTTATATGTTTTATTTGGGGCAAATCATTGAATATCATCATGATAAAGGTTACGGACTTTTATTGGATCATAATTCAGCGCAATCTGTAATATTTTACATCGCTGATTTTCCAAAAGAAGGTGGTCAACCGAAAAAAGGCGAAACCATAAAATATGTAATTATCAATGTACATGGAACATTGAAAGCACATCAAATGATTCGTTTAGATGTTGCGATGAGTAATGACTTAAAAAATAAAAAGATCAATATTGATAAGCAAAAAAATATTTTAAGACGAAGTAAAAATGAAGGGCAGAAATTCGGTTTTATGTCTGTGGTGATTTTGGTGATTGTTTTTGGTTTCGTTTATTTTAGCTTTGCCACATGGAATCAATACCAAACCTATCAGGAAGAACAACATGCTAAATTTGCCCTGTTAGAACAACAACAGAAGCAAATCGTTGAGCAACAGCGTAAAGACATTGGTTATGTCAAACCTGTAAAGTTTAGTGAAAAATCTCAAAATGCGTTAAATAGCCATCATCACTCAGCGCAAAAACAGAATGAAGCAGTATCGGTACAAAGCAACACAACTGTATCGACAACAGCATCAACGGAAAAATCACCTTATCAATGCGATGGTCGTACGCATTGTAGCCAAATGACATCTTATGATGAGGCGGTATTTTTTATTAAAAATTGCCCCAATACGCAAATGGATGGTAACCATGATGGTCGACCATGTGAACGGCAATTTGGTAAATAGCTTTTAAGTTAAGAATGAGGGTCTGATGATAATTCGTATACGTTTGCGACTGGGTGTGTTTTTTAGGCGATACTAGGCGCGAAGTATGAAATTTAGTCATTCTAAATGAATAGTTCGCAACAACGTAGCGGCAAAAATACGCTAGTCCCCCGCTGCGCCTTGCGCTGCAAACAAAGCAGTGCTTTGTTCTTGCTCAGGGTTGTGGCTAAAATTATCTCAGCCTAAATTGAAACTCGAGAATAGCCTCACTATTTTCATTCATGCATTACGACGTATACATCTCCTACTTAATTTTAATCTACAACGTAAACGATTTATGAAATGTCAGCAGACCCTATAAAAGCTCCAAGAGGAGCTTTGGTTTTAACCATTTTCACAAAATTTTAAGAAGGCTCTTAAGCCCGGTCCTTGGTACTTTTGACGATGTACCAGCATATATAGCGGGCGAGCAAGTTGCCAGAATGGTGTATTTAAAATCACCAATTGTCCTTTGTCGAGCAAAGGCTGAATCGCCAATTTAGAAATACATGACATTCCTAGACCACCAGCAACGATTTTTAAAATCGCTTCATTATGACCTAGGGTTAAACGGATATTGGCATCTTCAAGATCTTTTAGAATGGCATTGTCAAAGACTTCACGTGTTCCAGAACCTTCTTCACGTAATATCCATTCAACATGCTGAAAGTCAGACTGTTTTAATTCACGATGTAAATTTGCCAGTGGATGATTAGGCGAACAACATACCGCGAGTTCGTCGTCTCGCCAATGAATACATTGAAGTTGTGGTAGGAAGCATGAACCTTCAATCAATGCCAAATCGAGTTGGAATTGGTTGACCGCTTCAATCATTTGGCGGGTATTGCCGACTTGAAGCTGTAAATGCGCTTGAGGTTGAACTTGTAAAAAGTTTGCCATTAAGTCGGGCATTAAATAATCACTGATGGTCAGTGTTGCACCAATCCGTAAATCAATACTTTGTAGTTCACCTTTGGCTGCTTGTTCAAAGGCTTCACAGCGACCTAAAATTTCTAAAGCTTGAGGAAGTAAGAAGCGACCAAGATCATTAAGCTGTAAGCGCTTACCAAGACGATCGAAAAGCGGAGCACCCAGTCCATCTTCTAAATCTGCCAAAGCCATACTTGCCGCACTTTGAGTCAACCGAACCGCATCACTTGCTTTGGTCACGGTACCTTCTTGAGCGACAGCAACAAAAACCGCCAACTGGCGTAAAGTCATTCGCATAAGTAGAGCCTTAACATTTTAATATTCATAGATTATATAGTCATGCTACCATGAGGACTATGTTTCATGCCACGAAGAAATCATGTCAATTGAAAAATTTAGCATAGAAAAGGTTTTGTCTGTTCAGCGTTGGACCAATACACTTTTCAGTTTCACCATGACTCGACCTGCCCATTTTAAGTTTACCGCAGGGCAATTTGCTCGCATTGGTTTAAAAGTGGGTGATGATTTGGTGGTAAGAGCATATTCCGTGGTTTCATCCCCATTTGATGAAACACTCGAATTTTTTTCAATCGTTGTTCCTGACGGTGCATTTACTTCCAATTTACAGCATCTACAAGTCGGTGATGAGCTTTATTTGGAAAAAATCCCCTATGGATTCTTAACTTTAGCACGTTATCAATTGCCATTGCCTAAAGATTTGTGGTTGTTGGCAACAGGTACAGGTTTAGCGCCGTTTATTTCGATGCTACAAGATTTTGAAACTTGGTCAAAGTACGAAAAAATCAACTTGGTGTATAGCGTAAGAACTGAATCTGAATTGGCTTACGTCGATCGGATTCAAGAGATAGCCCAGCTTTTTGGTGAGGGGCATACAGGTTTTAAATTTATCCCGATTGTTACGCGTGATCCCAATGCAGCCTTGCATGATCGCTTACCAATTTTGATTGAAAATGGTGAATTGGAAAAAGCCGCTGATTTAAAATTCAATGCAGATACCACTCATGTCATGCTATGTGGAAATCCACAAATGGTAGATGACACCAAAGCCGCATTAAAAGCCCGTGGTTTAACGATGAATCGTCGTGGTGAAGGCAATATTGCTGTAGAGAATTATTGGTAAATCACTGGATCGGCATCAGCAATTGTATCAATCGTTTTAGATGAGAGACGCGGCTAAGCATCTTCTCTTTAATTCTTTCATGTCAGAACCAAATATTTTTTAGCTAAAAGATGATTGCTGAGTGTGTGGTGTATATGCTGTTAATCGCTCGGTTGAATAAGCTTTTGCATCAACACGTGTATCTTGATTGAGCATCAATTGTCTTAATAACTGTGCTGAAGCAGGTCCCATACATAAGCCATTACGGTAATGTCCAAAATTTGCCCATAAATTATTCAGTTCAGGCATTTTTCCAATATATGGAATGCCTGTTGGTGAACTTGGACGCAATCCTGCCCATTGTTTGACGATGGGGAAGTTTGCTAATTCAGGGACCATCTCGATACAGGCTTTATAAATATTTTGTTGTGTTTGTACATTTGGACGCTTATCAAATCCGATATGGTCCATGCTTGAACCGCATACGATATGACCATCTAGGCGTGGGATCAAATACATCACATTGTTCATACACATGGTGGGTAACCAGTTTTCAGGGGTTTTAAATAACATCATTTGTCCCTGAACAGGCTCTACTGGGATCGAAAGCTGTAATTGATCTGCCCAGCAATTTGACCATGCACCCGTTGCAATCACAAATTGGTCTGCGACAAAATGTTGTCCATTGGCACTTTCAACAGACTGAATTTTTTGATTTTGAATATTAAATTTTTCGATCCATGTATTTTCATACACTTCAACTTGAGGGTGTTGTTTGAGGTAGCTAATCAGTGATTTAAGAAGTCGCGGATTTCTAACATTGGCTAGATGTGGAAAATAAATTGCATGTTGAAACTGTGCTGAAATATGGGGGTTGACGGTTTCAAGCTGCTCTCTTTGCAGGTATTCACAATGCTGCATAGGGTCTTGATACTGGTCTTTATAATTCAGTCCAAGCTCAAAATCTGCTTCGTCAAAAATTAACATTCCCGTGTCATGGATTTGAAAGTCTATCCCTGTTTTAGGTTGTAGTTTCTCATTCCATTGTTGGTAAAGTTGTTTGCCGTGTTGTGCCAGATGATTGACTTCATTGGGATATCTCCACGGATACATGGGTGACAGAATACCACCACCCGCCCATGAGGCGGCATGTCCAGCATGTTGTTGATCGAACAGGGTGATGGTGCAGCCTTGTTCAACAAGTTCAAGCGCGCTGAGTAAGCCACTTACTCCAGCACCGATAATGGCGATATGCATTGTGTATTCTGTACCAATTTAGAATTTTAATCCCCACCTGCAAAAGCAATACTGCTTATCTTTTGAAAGAGGGGACTTTCCGTCCACGACTGAATCAGTAATGGACGCTTCCTTTTTTTAAAGGTGAGGAACCATGAGTTCAGTAAGGGAGGAATGATTTACTTCATCTCTTTTAACTGACGTGCTGCATCTTCCGCATAATAGGTCCAAATACCATCTGCACCTGCACGACGGAAGCACATCAATGATTCCATAATCACGCTTTCAGATAACCAACCATTTTGGATAGCTGCTGCAAGCATGGCATATTCACCACTGACTTGATAAACAAAGGTCGGGACACCAAAAGTATCTTTAACTTCACGTACTACATCCAAATATGGCATACCCGGTTTAACAATCACCATGTCCGCGCCTTCTTGAATATCGAGGGCGATTTCATGCAGTGCTTCAGCACGATTACCGACATCCATTTGGTAGTTATACTTATTACCACCTTTTAGGTTGGATGATGAGCCAACTGCATCGCGGAAAGGGCCGTAGAAACTAGACGCGTATTTTGCAGAGTACGCCATGATGCTGGTATAAATAAAATCGTTACTTTCTAAAGCTTGGCGGATTGCACCAATACGGCCGTCCATCATGTCACTTGGCGCGATCACATCTGCACCTGCCTCAGCATGGCTTAAGGCTTGTTTGATCAGGCATTGAACTGTTTCATCATTTAATACATAGCCTGTATTATCAATAATGCCGTCCTGACCATGTGTGGTATAAGGATCTAATGCACCATCCGTGATGAGTACCATCTCAGGTAGTTCTTTTTTTAACAAACGTAAAGTATTTTGAACTAAACCGTCTTCATGCCACGCAGCTTCAGCTGTTAAACTTTTGTCTTGTTGTGGTGTAACGGGGAATAAGGCAAGTTTTGATACACCAAGTTCTAATAGGGTTTCTGCTTTTTTCAACAATAAGTCTGCTGACAATCGTTGAACATTTGGCATACTTGGTACATCTTGGCTTTGGTTTTGTCCCGGAAGTACAAATACTGGATAAATGAGATGATCTGCCGTGAGTTGAGTCTCTCTTACCATTGCTCGAAGCTTATCGTTTTTACGGATACGGCGCATACGAGTAGCTGGAAAAGCAGGACGATTGAACGTATAAGTCATAACAATCTCGATGTTCAGTATTAAACTAGGCATATATTGTAGCCCTTTCATATATTTTTTGGGAAAAAGCTGAAAATTTTTCTCAATATTGGTTTCGAAATGATGATGAGTGATTCTTCTAAAACTGATTCTGCGCCTAGCGAATCGCAAAAAAAGTGGACTGGTAATTTACATTTAGGTGCGAAAGCAGATTTAAATGTGGTGCTTAACCAACTCACTAAAGCGTTTAATGGTTCGCCTTATTTTTCACATAACAATATGCAAATGCGTGTTGTCAATGATGAGATTGAAGGCTATATCGAAATGAAACCGTATTTGATTGGCAATGTCGCATTTCAAATTTTACATGGTGGTGTGGCTGCGACATTGCTGGATAGTATTGGTGGAATTGTGGCAATGGGGGAGCTGTATAAACGTGCAGAGCCAGACCAATTGCCAGACACGTTAAAAAAAGTTTCTCGTTTAGCAACAGTCGATATGCGTGTGGATTATCTTGCACCTGGGCGCGGTGAATACTTTATTGCCAAAGCTGAAACCTTGAGAATGGGGCGTAAAGGTTGCACCATGCGTATGACGATGTTCAACAATGAAGGTAAGGCGATTGCAACAGCCATTGCTTCTTATGCCTATTGATCAAGCTGACTAAGTGTACTAATCAGTACACTTTTGTATTCATTGTGTCAATATAAGCCAGTAAAATACATATTTTGCTGGCTTATTTTTTTTCAAAAAAATATGAATATCAATAAGATCGACCTCTTTTATAAAGATAAACTATAGAGTAATATTTTTATTCTCATAATATGATTTTTACCTGTAAAATTGGGCACCACTATTTTAAGAAGTTGACTTATTCAACCATCAAGCAACGTCATATAGATATGATTAAGCAGTTTTTCAGTTTATATCTCCAAAATGCAAAGATGTTTTGACAAGTCCAAGTAAGCTAGGAACATGCGATGACTGACGCGCAAACGACGAATGCCTCTCCAAATGATGAAAATCAAGCGCAAGCGGATTTGGAAGCCAAACAAAAACGTAAAAAAATGCTGAAGATTTTTGCCATTATTGTTGTTGTAGCTGCAATTCTATATGCAATTTGGGCTTTTATTTTTGGCAACATTGTTGAAACGGACAATGCCTATGTCGGTGCTGAAACTGCTGAAATCACCTCAATGGTCAGCGGACAAGTTGCTGAGGTTTTGGTCAGTGATACTCAACAAGTGAGAAAAGGCGATGTACTTGCGATTATTGATAATCGTGATGCAAAAATCGCTGTTGCAGAAGCTGAAGCGGCATTGACCAAAGCCAAGCGTCAATATACACAAAGCTCGGCAAATAGCAGTTCATTGTCCTCACAGATTTTAGTCAGTGCAGATGATATTAACAGTGCCAAAGCACAAGTGGCGCAAGCCGATGTGGCGTATCAACAAGCACAGCAAGAGTTTGCCCGCCGTCAGCAGTTAAGCGCGACAGGTGCAATCTCTAAAGAAGAATTTAGCAAAGCACAAAGTGCTTTAAACAATGCTAAAGCAAATGTCGATGTGGCAAAAGCAGCATTGGCGCAAACAGAATCTAAACGTAAAGCTGCACAAAGTAATTTAGATGCCAATGAAGCTTTAATTCGGGGGACCTCACAAAGTTCAACCCCTGACGTATTGGTGGCTCAAGCCAAACTTGATCAAGCACTTTTAGATTTACAACGTACAGAAATTAAAGCGCCGTTAGATGGTGTGATTGCCCGTCGTAGTATTCAAGTGGGGCAACGTATTGCACCTGGGACAAGTTTGATGAAAGTGGTGCCTTTGGCTGAACTTTATGTGGATGCAAACTTTAAAGAAAGTCAGTTGCAAAACGTGAAAGTTGGTCAGAAGGCAACCCTCACTTCAGACCTCTATGGCAAGAAAGTAGAGTATCACGGTACGGTGATCGGCTTTTCTGGTGGTACAGGTTCAGCATTTGCGTTGATCCCTGCACAAAATGCGACAGGTAACTGGATTAAAGTGGTTCAACGTCTTCCTGTACGTATCAAACTCGATCCTAAAGAGTTGGCTGAGCATCCATTACGTGTGGGTTTATCCATGAATGCTGAGGTTGATACCTCTTCAGCGAAGTAATCACTTATGAATACAGCAACGTTTCAAAGTGAGCTTAAAGGTGGGCGCTTACTTCTCGCCGCCTTCTTTTTAGCACTTGCCAATTTTATGGTCGTACTGGATATGACCATTGCCAATGTTTCTGTGCCCCATATTACCGGAAGTTTAGCAGTATCAAGTTCTCAAGGGACTTGGGTGATCACCTCCTATGCCGTTGCTGAAGCCATCTGTGTACCTTTAACCGGTTGGCTTGCAGGACGTTTTGGTGCTGTTCGGGTATTTACCATCAGTTTAATTGGATTTACCACATTTTCAATTCTTTGTGGTTTATCCAATAGTTTGGCGATGTTAGTGATCTGTCGTATCGGACAAGGTTTATTTGGTGGTCCAATCATGCCACTCAGTCAAACTTTGTTGATGCGTATTTTTCCACCCGAAAAGCATTCTCAAGCAATGGGGATGTGGGCAATGACGACGGTTGTTGGACCGATTCTAGGTCCTATTTTAGGTGGTACGATCAGTGATAACTGGTCATGGCATTGGATTTTCTTTATCAATATTCCAGTGGGTGTGATTTGTGCTGTTGGGGTGATGCGCCTATTAAAAGTTGCTGAAACACCAATTGCTAAACTCCCGATTGATACCATTGGTCTAACGCTGCTGATCGTTTGGATTGGCGCATTACAGTTAATGCTCGATTTGGGGCATGAGCGAGATTGGTTTAATAACAGCTTTATTTGTATTTTGGCTGTGATTTTGGTGGTTGGATTTATTGCCTTTTTCATCTGGGAATATTATGAAAAACATCCCATCGTCAATATACAAATTTTCCGATACCGTGGCTTTACCATCGCAACAATCTCATTGGCTTTTGCCTTTGCGGCATTTTTTGGCAGTATTGTACTTATTCCACAATGGTTACAGATTAACTTGGGCTATACCGCATCTTGGGCAGGTTATCTGACTGCGACAATGGGCTTTGGTAGCTTGATGATGTCGCCTGTGGTTGCCAAACTTGCGACTAAATATGACCCGAGAGCCTTGTCGAGTTTTGGGCTGATGATTTTGGGTGGCGTCACATTAATGCGTTCATTTTGGACCAGTGATGCTGACTTTATGGCGCTGGCATTACCACAGATTATTCAAGGTTTTGCGGTACCGTTTTTCTTTATCCCACTGTCTAATATTGCTTTAGGTGTGGTACGTCCAGATGAAGTGGCTTCTGCTGCGGGTTTGATGAACTTTATGCGAACCATGGCAGGGGCGATTGGTGCATCTATTGCTGTGACCATTTGGGATGATCATACCAAGCTGGCACGTAGTGAAATCGTGTCAACTATGCATGTTGAGGAAACTCAGCGTAATTTGGTCAACAGTGGTTTTAGTCCTGAAATGGCGTTGGGTACCATTTCCAACTTGGTGGATAAAGAGGCTTTAACGCTTTCGGTTAATCATGTGTTTTTGATCTTTGCGATGATCTTTATTTTTGCAGGATTGATTATTTGGTTATGTCCAAAACCGAAAGGGAATGTCGGCGCAGGGCATGCACATTAGAATTTAAGTTGTATAGAAGCCTACTGAAAAGTGGGCTTTTTTATCGCTGCAATTAAGATGAGGCAAGACTATTTTTTGCTATTTTATCTATTGATCAAGATCAGGGTATAATACAGCGATTGTGTACCGCGATGAGTAATATGTATGAAGCCTGAATTCCAGCAAGGAAAAATTAAACAATACGATGCCGATAGAGGCTTTGGCTTTATTGGTGGACTTGAACAAGATATTTTCTTTCATATTTCGGATTTTCCGCTTGCAGAGGGTGAGCCAAAGCGAAATGAAAGAGTTAAATTTATCGTTGTTGAAAATAACGGCAAGTTAAAAGCAACCAAAATTGAGCGTGTTGAAGATCAATCAGCAAAAGCAAAAAAGACTAGAATTGTTGAAAACAATAAGTCGATTACTAATAATTTGTTGTCTAATTTTAGAAAGTAATAGGCGTATAGATTTAGGCCATTTTATTTTTGGGTTATTGGGTCGTAGTTTTTTAGATAAATCCCTTTAATTGAAGGGATTTTGTATGAGGGAATTGGTTTTTTAATATAAAAATATTCCTTTGCGCTGCTACAATCGCAGTTTCCCTCTTTTTTGAAGAGGGGAATGTGCGAATTTTATGATGGTATTGGATTCGCAAAATTGCTTGCTGAAAACGAAGTGCAAGAAAGGGCAATTGGAAAAGATTAAATAAATTTAAAAGAAGAACAGCAATGCAACCCTATAACAAAAACTTAAAACAACTGTCTCGTGATCTTAGGAATAATATGACGGATGTAGAATTGTTGCTTTGGTCAAAGTTACGACGCAAGCAAATTTTAGGTTTACAGTTTTATCGTCAGAAACCGATTTTAAATTACATCGTCGATTTTTACTGTCCTGCTATAAATTTGGTGATTGAATGCGATGGTGGGCAGCATTATACAGATGAGGGTTTAGAAGCTGATCGTATCCGTGATGAAGCATTGACTCAACAAGGTTTAGTTATCTTAAGATTTGATAATGGTCAAATTTTGCTGGAAATTGATAGTGTGATTTCGAAGGTTTTTGATGTGGCGAGTCAGCATTTGGAATCCCCCTAAATCCCCCTTTGATAAAGGGGGACCTGCCGTGAATTGGAAGATGGTATTTGATTTGAGCTATTCCTCTCTTCTTGCACTTCGTTTTAAAGGAATACTTTAAAACTTGTTCAGGGACGAGCTTTCACGTAATTCAATCGAGACGCGCAGTTCCCCTCTTTGAAAAGAGGGGTTAGGGGAGATTTAAATAAATCTAAGCAATCGAATCATCCAAATTCGGTGCTAACCAACGCTTCGCTTCATCCAAAGTCCAATTCTTACGCTTTGCATAATCTTCTAGCTGATCTAACGCGATTTTACCTACGTTAAAATATTCAGATTGTGGGTTGGCATAGTAGAAACCACTGACACTTGATGGTGGCCACATTGCAAAACTGCTGGTCAATTGCGTACCAATCTTATCCGTGGTGCCTAACCAATCAAACAAAGACGCTTTTTCAGAATGCTCAGGACAAGCAGGGTAGCCTGGCGCAGGGCGAATACCGACATACTTCTCTTTGATTAATTCTTCATTAGAGAGTTGTTCATCTGCCTGATATCCCCAGAACTCTTTACGAATACGTTCATGTAAATGTTCAGCAAACGCTTCAGCAAAACGATCACCCAAAGACTGTGCAAGGATGGCCGAGTAATCATCACCTTTGGCTTTATACTCATGTGCCATTTCTTCTGCGCCAAAAATTGAGACGGTGAAACCACCCAAGTAGTCTTCGGCTTGTGCTTTGGTTGCAACAAAATCAGCCAAGGACAAATTCGGTTTACCTGTAACTTTATCTGATTGCTGACGAATATGATGGAAGGTATGGGTTACAGATTGACCATCTTCGCTAAAGACCTCAACAGAGTCTGCGGCTGAACGGTTTGCAGGATAAATCCCAAAAACGGCACGCGCATCAAAACGTTTATTATCAATAATGTCTTTTAGCATTGCCTGAGCCTGATTATATAAATCAGTTGCAGCTTCACCGACAATCTCATCGTGTAAAATTTTCGGGAATTTACCCGCCAAACTCCAAGAGATAAAGAATGGTGTCCAGTCAAAATATTCCACCAATGTATCAAGTGGATAATCGGTTAAGGTTTGCAAACCAATAAAGTTAGGTTTTACGGGTGGATTGGCGGCAAAGTCAATTTTTAGACCATTTTCAATGGAATCTGTATACGACAATTTAGCTGCTTTGGGTTGCTTATTGGCAATACGTTCACGTACTTTTTCGTATTCAGCACGATGTTCATCGACAAATTTAGGTTTCATTTCAGGAGACAATAGGGTGGTTGCAACACCCACCGCACGAGAAGCATCGGCAACATAGATCACTGCATCATTTGAGTATTGCGGATCAATCTTTACTGCGGTATGTGCTTTCGATGTGGTTGCACCACCAATCAACAGTGGGATTTTAAAACCCTTGCGTTGCATTTCTTTTGCAACAAACACCATTTCATCAAGTGATGGGGTAATCAAACCTGATAAGCCGATAATATCGACTTTTTCATCAATCGCAGTTTGTAAAATTTTCTCGCAAGACACCATGACACCAAGGTCAACAATGTCATAACCATTACACCCAAGTACAACACCAACAATGTTTTTACCAATATCGTGTACATCGCCTTTTACAGTCGCCATCAATACTTTACCTTTGGATTGGCTACCTGTTTTTTCAGCTTCAATGTACGGGTTTAACCATGCTACAGCTTGTTTCATCACGCGTGCAGATTTGACCACTTGAGGTAAGAACATTTTACCTGAGCCGAATAAGTCACCGACCACATTCATACCGTCCATCAATGGACCTTCAATCACATCAAGTGGACGTTTGGACTTTAAGCGGGCTTCTTCAGTATCTTCATCGATAAAGCTAGTAATCCCTTTGACCAATGCATATTCAAGACGCTTTTCAACAGGTTCATTACGCCATTCAAGGTTTTCAACCTGTTTTTGAGCAGCACTTTGACCACGGTACTGTTCAGCAACTTCAAGCAATTTTTCTGTTGCATCTTGACCGCTGTCACCTTGATTCTGATTGAGAATGACATCTTCAACAGCAGCTTTCAGTTCTTTAGGAATATCATCATAGATGGCCATCTGACCAGCATTGACAATCCCCATGGTCATGCCTTGTTTAATGGCATAGTAAAGGAATACAGAGTGAATGGCTTCACGAACAGGTTCATTGCCACGGAAAGAGAACGATACGTTCGACACACCACCAGAAATCATGGCATGTGGTAAGTTTTGTTTAATCCAGCCCGTTGCTTCAATAAAGTCCACAGCATAGTTATTATGTTCTTCAATCCCCGTTGCGACAGCAAAAACGTTCGGGTCAAAAATAATGTCTTCCGCAGGAAAACCGATTTCATTCACGAGCACATCATAAGAACGCTTACAGATTTCACGTTTACGTGCGGCAGTATCTGCCTGACCGGTTTCATCAAATGCCATCACAATGACAGCTGCACCATATTGACGGCATAAACGTGCTTTATGGACAAACTCGTCATAACCTTCTTTTAAGGAAATCGAGTTAACAACAGGTTTACCTTGTACACATTTTAAACCTGCTTCAATGATTTCCCATTTAGAGGAGTCAATCATGATTGGCACTTTAGAAATTTCAGGCTCAGATGCAACCAGATTTAAGAAATGTACCATCGCATTTTGCGAATCGAGCATTCCTTCATCCATATTGATGTCGATGATTTGCGCGCCTGAAACCACTTGTTGTAATGCAACATCAAGTGCTTCGGCAAAGTTTTCTTCACGGATTAAACGGAGGAATTTTTTAGAACCCGTGACATTGGTACGTTCACCGACATTGACGAACAATGAGTCGTCATAAATATTAAATGGCTCTAAACCACTGAGGCGACATGCAGGCTTGATGTCAGGAATTTTACGCGGTGGTATGTCTTTGACCGCATTATAAATGGCACGAATATGGTCAGGTGTTGTACCACAACATCCACCAGTGATATTGATCAAACCACTTTCAGCAAATTCTTTTAAGAAGGCTGCTGTTTCTTCTGGTGTTTCATCATAGCCACCAAATGCGTTCGGTAAGCCAGCGTTTGGATGCGCTGAAACAAAAACATCGGCAACATCTGATACAGTTTTGACATGTGGACGCATGGCATCTGCACCCAAGGCGCAGTTAAATCCAATCGACAATAAATCGCCGTGACGCACAGAGTTCCAGAATGCTTCTGCAGTTTGTCCTGTTAAGGTACGACCAGAAGCATCAGTAATTGTGCCGGAAATCATCAGTGGTAATTCACGACCAAGCTGTTTAAAGACTTCTTTTACCGCAAAAATTGCTGCTTTACAGTTTAAGGTGTCAAACACCGTTTCAATGAGAAGGATGTCTGCGCCACCTTCAATTAAAGCATGCGTGGCTTCAATATAATTTTCTTTGAGTTCATCAAAGGTAATGTTACGAAATGCTGGATCATTCACATTTGGTGAGATAGAACAGGTACGTGATGTTGGCCCCAATACTCCAGCAACAAAACGTGGTTTGTCAGGGGTTGAGTATTTTTCACAAGCAGCTTTGGCAAGACGGGCAGCTTCAAAGTTAATCTCATGGACTAAATCTTCCATGTGATAGTCAGACATTGAAACCCGTGTGCCGTTAAAGCTATTGGTTTCAATAATATCAGCACCAGCATCTAGGTAAGCTTCATGGATGCCTTGAATAATTTGTGGCTGAGTTAACACCAAAAGGTCATTGTTGCCTTTTAAATCAGATGCCCAGTCAGCAAAACGCTCACCACGGTAATCAGCTTCTTCCAGTTTATGGCGTTGGATCATAGTTCCCATTGCACCATCAATAATTAGGATGCGTTTGGCAAGAAGCTCTTTTAACGTGGTAAGCGTGGACATTAAAACTCTCAATAAAATCGGATTTTAAAAATAGCCGATATGTTATCAGAATGTAGACTTTCAAGGTACCAATCTTGACACACTTCCTGATGACAGATTTTTGATCTAGACAATTTAAAAAAATTCAAATAATTCATTCTAAAAAATCATGCATTTAGGGGAATACATGATTTTTTTGCACAAGCGTAAAAAAATGTTGAAACTCCAAGCTTAAGTGTTAACTTAATCACATAATTTATTATAAATGTGAGATAAAACTATGAATAAGGTCTATAAAATTGTTTGGAATGAATCTTTGGGCACTTGGTGTGCTATTTCTGAGGTATCTAAGACACGGGGTAAACGATCTTCTGCTAAAACAACTGTTGCAGGTGCGTTATTGGCAATTTCAGCATTGACTATGTCGAGTATGGCTGCTGCGGCTGATCACTATGTCAGTATCAATGATGGTGGTACTCAAGGGGGGAATTATAATAATGATGGAGCAACAGGTCTAAATGCGATTGCTGTAGGTGTGGGTGCGAGTGCAACTGGTGAGAGTGCGATTGCTATTGGTAATGTCACCAGCGATGCTGCAAATAGTATTGCGATTGGTAACAATAATTCGCTAAGTAATAGCGCAAGTTCTAGTACTGCAATTGGGCACAATAACAATGTTACAGGTAATGAAGCTTTAGCTTTAGGTGCTAACAATACTGTAAAAGATTTCTCTGGTGTTGCAGTAGGCAGTTATAACAATGCCGAGGGATATCGTTCTATTGCAGTCGGTGCGGAAAATAAAACTAAAGGTCAATGGTCTTCTGCATTTGGTGTTTGGAATATCGCAGAAGGAGAGCGAGCTACAGTTTTAGGTGCCAATAATACAATCCAAGGTCGTCGTGCTTTAGGTATGGGTGTCGCCAACGAGATTTCAAGTGCAAGTGAATATAGTTCAGCTGTTGGTGCATTTAATAAAATTACAGACAGTATTAAGTCCTTGACTGCGGGTTTTGGTAATACAGTTATTGGCGGTGAGAAAAATAATGTTCTTGGGAACGAAAATACACTGAATAACGCCAAGAATACGACTGTATTAGGCAATAAAAACACGGTTGCTCAAGAGAATACTCAAGTCCTTGGTAACAATGTCACAACGACTCAAGCCAACAGTGTTGTGTTAGGTAACGCATCCACAGATCGTGCAGCGACTGCTGTAGATAAAGTCAGCATTAATGGTGAGGATTATGCATTTGCAGGTGTGGGTTCTGCTACCAATGGCGTCGTCAGTGTGGGTAAAGTGGGCGGTGAACGCCAAATCATCAATGTTGCTGCAGGTGAAGTCAGCGCAAGCAGTACAGATGCAGTGAACGGTTCGCAGTTATATGCAACCCATAAAGCAATTGCTGATAGTCAAACCCATTATGTCAGTATCAATGATGGCGGTACCCAAGGCGGGAATTATAATAATGACGGGGCAACAGGTAAAAATGCTGTAGCAGTAGGCGTAGGAGCGAGTGCAACGGGTGAGAATACGATAGCTATTGGTCTAAATGCAGGCACTAACAATGATGGTAGCTTGAATACCAGTGTTGGATCGAACAGTGGACAAAATATTAACGGCCACAAAAATACAGCTTTAGGTGTTGGCGCTGGTCGTGATGTCACGGGAAATAACAACACAGGATTAGGTGTGGATGCGGGTATAACTGTTACTGGTGATAGCAATCTTGCTGTGGGTGATTTTGCTGGAGCGAAGGTAAGAGGAAGTGGTAACACCGCTTTGGGTAAGATGTCGGGTTTTATAGTAACTGGTACCGCAAATACTGCGACTGGCCAAGAGTCAGGCCGTAATGTCGAGGGGCATAATAATTCTGCTTTTGGTGTGAAGTCAGGTAATAATGTCCAAGGGGATAGCAATCTTGCTCTCGGTGATTCAGCAGGTGAAAACGTTACGGGTAATCGTAATGTCGCCTTGGGGCGAGCAGCGGGTCAGGGACTAAATAATGTAGATGATGCAACTAGTCTAGGAAGTGGGGCAAAGGCAGCTGTTCGTAACAGTGTTGCCTTAGGTGCAAATAGTGAGGCGATCCGTGATGTAAACAGTGAAGTTGCCTATGTACCCTTAGGTACAACGATTGTTGCAGCTAAGGCGGCGGGTGGTGAAGTATCAGTGGGTGCGGTTGGAAAAGAACGCCGTATTAGCAATGTTGCAGCGGCGAGCCAAGATACTGATGCAGTAAACCTATCACAACTTAAAGCAGTTCAGGCTGCAACAACTACACATTATTTAAGTATCAACGATGGTGGTACTCAAGGGGGGAATTATAATAATGATGGAGCTGTTGCAAGTGGTTCAGTGGCAATTGGAGTAGATTCGAGCAGCTTTGGTACTTCGGGTGTTGCAATTGGTCACAATGCAGATGTAAGTGGTTTACAAGGTATCGCTATTGGTAACAATGCTCAAGCTGGTTACCAAAGTATAGCATTAGGTTTTGATACTGTAGCTACAGCTTTTAATAGTATGGCACTCGGTAATCGAGCAATTGCCTATACTGATGGTACAACTTTGGGGCAAGGTACTTATGCTAATAAATTAGCCACAGCAATGGGCAATGGTGCATTGGCAGTCGGTCAGGAAAGTTCAGCTTATGGTTATAGTGCCCTAGCAGGTACAGACTCATTTAATCAGCCTTCAGCAGGCACAGATCCAGACACAATTGGTAAAGCATATGCCACAGCTATGGGATCCAGAGCCAAAGCTAGTGCTCAAGGTTCTACAGCAGTTGGCGCTGGAAGTGTGGCTGAAGTTGATAATGGCATTGCTCTTGGAGCAAATTCAGTAGCAAATACAGGAGCTGGTGTTGCAGGTTATGTGCCGATCAGTGCAAATCAGCCACAAAAAGATGCAATAAATGCAACTCAATCTACATTGGGTGCAGTCAGCGTAGGTAGTGTGGGTAATACACGTCAAATCACAAATGTAGCCGCTGGTACGATAGATAGTGATGCTGTAAATGTAGCACAACTTAAAGCAGTTCAGGCTGCGACAACTACACATTATTTCAGTGTTAATGATGAGGGTATTCAAGGTAACAATTATAACAATGATGGGGCGACTGGTAAAAATGCTTTAGCTGTGGGCATCGGAGCTAAGGCGGTTGGGGAAAATGATATTGCCATCGGTTCAGGTGCGCAAGCAATGGGTGGTCGTGCTGTGGTGATCGGCCTCAATGCAGGGAGTGGAAATATTTCGGATGGGGATGCCAATGTATTGATTGGTATGAACGCTGGCACTAACAATGATGGTCGTTGGAATACCAGTGTTGGATCAAACAGTGGGGATAACACCAAAGGACAAAGAAATACAGCTTTAGGTGACTATGCTGGTCGTGATGTCACAGGGAATGGCAACATAGGATTGGGTGCAAGTGCGGGTGTAAAAGTTACAGGTGAAACTAATCTTGCTGCGGGTGCATCGGCTGGCGGTAATGTAGAGGGAAGCTATAACACCGCTTTGGGTAGAACATCAGGTGTAGACGTAATTGGTAACTCAAATACTGCGACTGGACTAGACTCTGGCAGTATGGTTAGGGGAAGTAGTAACTCAGCTTATGGTCAGATGTCTGGTCGTAGTGTTACTGGCGATAGCAATGTAGCTATTGGTGTAAGTTCTGGCAACAATATTTCAGGGAACTACAATGCTGCATTAGCCTATGGAGCAGGTAACAACAGTGTGGGAAATCTTAACACTGCTTTAGGCTTTACATCGGGTATTGAAGTTAAAGGTGATTCCAATAGTGCGGTGGGTGATTCAGCAGGACAAAGAGTTATAGGTAACCAGAACACTACTCAAGGTAGGGTGGCCGGCCAAGATATTTTTGGTCACCAGAATACAGCAGTAGGTGCAGGAGCTGGTTCTAATGTGGGCACCAATATCAATCCTAGTAATTATAACAGTGCTTTGGGTATCAATGCGGGGCGTAATGTCCAAGGTAACAGTAATCTCGCTCTTGGTGATACTGCGGGTAATAACGTTACAGGTAGCCGTAATGTCGCCTTGGGGCGAGCAGCGGGTCAAGGGTTGAGCAATGTAGATGATGCAACCAGTTTAGGAAGTGGGGCAAAGGCTGCTGTTAGTAACAGTGTTGCTTTAGGTGCAAATAGTGAGGCAATCCGTGATGTAAACAGTGAAGTCGCTTATGTACCGTTAGGTACAACGATTGTCGCAGCCAATGCAGCAGGTGGTGAAGTATCTGTAGGTATGGTTGGAAAAGAGCGCCGTATTAGCAATGTTGCAGCGGCGAGCTTAGACACCGATGCTGTAAACCTATCACAACTTAAAGCAGTTCAGGCTGCAACAACTACACATTATTTCAGTGTTAATGATGAGGGTATTCAAGGTAACAATTATAACAATGATGGAGCAACTGGTAAAAATGCTTTAGCTGCAGGCCGCGCTTTAGCAGGTGGTGAATCCTCAGTTGCTATTGGTGAAGGTGCATCTGCAAAAGCCGATTTTTCTACCGCAGTGGGCTTTTTGAATACTGTAACTGGTCAAACATCTGTTGCAGTGGGTGGTGGCAATATTGTAGCTGGTAAAAACTCTACCGCGGTTGGTGCAAGTAATAACGTTACTCAAGAGAATACTCAAGTCCTCGGTAATAATGTCACAACAACCCAAGCCAACAGCGTCGTTTTAGGAAATGAATCCACAGATCATGCAGCGAGTGTTGTAGATAAAGTGACGATTAATGGTGAGGATTATGCCTTTGCAGGTGTGGGTTCTGCTGCCAATGGCGTCGTCAGTGTGGGTAAAGTGGGTGGTGAACGTCAAATTATAAACGTTGCTGCAGGTGAAATTAGTGCAACCAGTACAGATGCTGTCAACGGTTCACAATTGTATGCGACCAATAAAGCAATTGAAGACAATAGGATACATTACTTTAGTATCAATGGAGGGCCGACTAGTTTGAACAACAGTAATTATTACAATAATGGGGCTACTGGTACGGATTCGATGGCAATAGGTATTATGGCGAGTGCTAGCGGTGATGGTGGTGTAGCGATCGGTTCTTTGGTTGATGCTCACGGACTCCTCTCTGTTGCACTTGGGAATAGCAGTTCGACTAGTGGCATAAAGGCCGTTGCAGTAGGAACTTACAATATTGCACACAGTGATAGTAGTGTTGCTATGGGCTCTGAAAATAATGCTTATGGTAAAGAGTCTATAGCCCTTGGATACCTAAACTTTGCAGATCAAGACCATACAGTTGCCATTGGGCGATATAATTTTGCATCTAGCATTGGATCGGTGGCTGTGGGTAATGAGAATGTAATATCGTACAATGCTAATGAGAGTTCAGTCTTGGGCAGTTTTAATAAAGTTCAAAACAGTATTCAGGCTTTGGCTATTGGTGGGAAAAATACAATAACAGATAGTGATAATAGTCATGCTATTGGTGGATCCAATACATTGAATAATGCTAAAAACAGCACGCTTATTGGTAATGAAAATACTTCTTCACAAGACAATACCTTTGTTCTAGGAAATAAAGTTACTACCAGCCAAGCCAACAGCGTCGTTTTAGGAAATGAATCCACAGATCGTGCAGCGACTGCTGTAGATAAAGTCACTATTAATGGTGAGGATTATGTCTTTGCTGGTGTAGGATCAACAGCCAATGGTGTCGTCAGTGTCGGTAAAGTCGGTGGTGAACGTCAAATCATCAATGTAGCTGCAGGTGAAATTAGTGCAAGCAGTACAGATGCCATTAACGGTTCACAATTACATGCGACAAACCAAGCGGTTGAAAAACTTTATGCTGGTGCAGGGGATACAACCCATTATGTAAGTGTCAATGATGCTGGTACCAAAGCTAATAATTACAATAATGATGGTGCAAGTGGAGCGCTTGCTGTAGCGGTAGGTATTGGTGCGAGTGCAAAAGGAGATGGTGCTACTGCGCTTGGTCTTAATTCATCTGCCAAGAGTAAAGATGCGGTTGCGATTGGAACGGATACGCGTGCCGAGCTGGAAGGTAGTGTTGCTCTTGGTAAAGGCTCAGTTGCAAATACTGCGGCGGGTATCGCTGGCTTTGATCCATTGACAGGGTTTGGTTCTACCAATACTGGTAGTACATGGCGAAGTAGTGCAGCGGCATTTTCCGTGGGAGATGTCTCAAGGGGTATCACTCGTCAAATTACTGGTGTAGCAGCGGGTACAGCAGATACAGATGCGGTCAATGTTGCACAATTAAAGGCTGCAATATCTAAAACCAATGAAGCTAAAGGATCTACAGAAACTGTAAGTGCAGGTAAAAATACTGAAGTAACAAAAACTACTAAGGCTGATGGCTCAACTGATTATCAAGTTGCAACCAAAGATGATGTAAGTTTTGAGTCGGTAACAGTGGGCAATATTAAAGCTGATTCACAAAGCAATACCATCAGTGGTTTGGCTGACGGTAAGGTGAGTGCTGATTCTGATCAAGCAGTTAATGGTAGTCAATTGCATGACACCGCTGAAAGTGTTGCAAATGCATTGGGTGGAAATGCAAAAGTTAATCCAGATGGAACGATCAAAACCAGTAATATTGGAAATACAGGTAAAGACAATGTACATGATGCGATTGCTTCAATACATGGACAGGTTGCTGGCGCTAAAACCAGCGTGTCTGCTGGTAAGAACACTGTTGTAAACAGTAGTACCAATACGGATGGTTCAAATAACTATCAAGTGGCTTTGGCAGAGGATATACAGTTAAATTCTGTTACTGCGAATCAAGTCACTGCAAAGCAAGTTACAGCGAATAAGGTCAATGTGGGTAAAGTCACGATTGATGGGACAACAAATAAAGTCAGTGGTTTAGCAAATGGTGAAATTACCTCAACCTCTACTGATGCCATTAACGGTTCACAATTACACCAAACCAATAGCAGTGTGGCGCAACATTTAGGTGGCAGTTCAACACTGAACAAAGATGGTTCGATTGGCGCACCTACCTATAATGTCGCTGGGGGAACTTTCCATAATGTAGGGGATGCCTTGGGCGCTATAGATACTCGGGTAAGTAATCTGGAACAAGCTTTCTATGACACCAATAAAAACATGGATGACTTGCGTAACGATACTTATGCGGGTATCGCAGGTGCGATGGCGGTAGGTAACTTACCACAACCCACTGAAGCGGGTATGAGTATGGTCAGTGCGGGTGTCTCTGGTTACCGCGGTGAAACTGCTGTGGCGATCGGGGTGAGTGCGATTACAGACAGTAATAAGATCGTTTGGAAAATGGGTGCTTCTGCTGACAGCCGTAGCAATATTGGTGGTGCAGTGTCTATGGGCTATCAGTGGAAATAGTTTTAATTAAACATACGTATTAACTTTATATTCAAGATCGACTTTCAGGATAATCTTCAACAAAAAACTCAGTGTTTACAGAATGCTGAGTTTTTTTATGCACATTAGAAATTGAAAAGTAAACGATTGCTTGATCTGTTAGAGCAAGCCTTTAAAAATGTGTGGAACTTTCTTCGGATGATCTCTTTATTTGTTTGGCACATTCAATTCAAGACGATTTGTTGATGAGGCAGAGTACTTTAGTGAAAGGAAAATTGTTGGCCTTAAACTTGCTTAGATTCGGTAAACGGAATTTATTGGAACATATATAAAAATAAACTTAAAAGGATGTTTGTTTTTTCATCAATTTGTCATAAATTTCATGAAAAATAGGCATGCCAAATGGTAAATAGTTCAAATTGGTCTGAAATATTACAAATATTATTTCAGCCTGAAATATAATATTTTGCTTAAGTTGTATTGGGTTTGTTGGCATAAGATACTAATTATAAATAATAAAAATATTAATTTTGTCGCTTGTGTAGCGAAACACTGAGGTGAAATAATTATAAATTTCACTTCATATGACCTCTATTTGTCATATAATTGTCACAATTTAATTGAACAATAAGCGCATTCTAATATTCGCTAACTTTCTGCATGAATTCGAATTTACCTCCCGTCTCAGATTCTGCACAATCGTCTCAAGCTGCTAAATCGACGAATGTCCATGTACCTACACCGAAATTTTTTATGCCGGTGTTTCTGACGATCATTATTGCTACCTTGATTTATATTGGGGTACAAGTTAGTGCAGATTTAGCACATGTTCCACCGTTAAGTCTTTATTCAGTGATCCTTTTAGCGACAGCGTTATTTATCGCTTTGGGTTTTGAGTTTGTAAATGGTTTTCATGATACAGCCAATGCTGTAGCAACCGTGATCTATACCAATGCATTGCCTGCACCTGTAGCAGTCATGTGGGCAGGCTTTTGTAACTTTCTTGGGGTAATGGTTGCCAGTGGCGCAGTTGCGTATGGAATTATTGCCTTACTTCCTGTTGAATTGATCATGAATGTAGGCAGTGGTGCTGGTTTTGCTATGGTTTTTGCCATGCTGATTGCGGCGATTCTGTGGAATTTAGGCACGTGGTTCTTAGGGATTCCAGCATCGAGCTCTCACACTTTGATTGGCTCAATTTTGGGTGTAGGCATCATGAACTACATTTTGCACGCTTCAACTGGTGCAAGTGGTGTAGACATGGATCAAGTGCTTAAAGTGGGTAAAGCATTACTGTTTTCTCCTTTGATTGGTTTTGCATTTGCAGCAATTGTATTTTTGATTGTTAAAAAAATATTTAAAAAACAACTTGAGTTGTTCCAGCCCCCTGAAGGCAATAAACCACCACCACCTTTGATTCGTGCGATTCTGATTTTCACCTGTACCGGTGTAAGCTTTGCGCATGGTTCAAATGACGGCCAAAAAGGTATGGGCTTAATCATGCTGATTTTGATTGGTATTGTGCCTTTGGCTTATTCGTTGAATAGAGGATTAGACCAACAGCATTTACAGTCATTCTCACAATTGTCTGGTCAAACTGCGACGGCAATTTATGCTCAACATGCTGATATTCCAGATGAACAAGCGCGTGTAACCATTACTAAATTTATCCAGACCAAAGAAATGAATCCTGAAGTTGTTCCTGCATTGGCCAGTTTGACTGATCATTTGGGCGAGCGTGTTGGAAAATTTGGTGATCTAAAAGATATTCCAGAAGCAGAAGTATCGTCATTGCGTAATGATATGTACTTAAGCACCACGGCTTTTAAACGCTTGGATAAAGCGGATCAACTTCCAAAAATGGATGAAGCTCAGGGCAAAGTAGTAAAAGAGTATCGCAAAAACTTAGATTCTTTCCTTCAATATATTCCAAACTGGGTAAAAGTTGCTGTGGCATTGGCACTGGGTTTAGGAACAATGGTCGGTTGGAAACGTATTGTGGTTACTGTGGGCGAGCGTATTGGTAAACATCATATGACCTATGGTCAAGGGATGTCTGCTGAACTTGTGGCAATGTCGACAATCGCTGCTGCAGATGGTTTTGGTTTACCCGTTTCAACGACTCATGTACTCAACAGTGCGGTTGCGGGAACCATGGTTGCCAATAAAACTGGATTGAATTTTGCAACAGTCAAAACGATTCTTTCCGCATGGATTTTTACCTTACCTGCAACGATTTGTTTATCAGGCGGTTTATTCTGGTTATTTTTAAAAGTATTTTAATTTAAAAGCTAGAGATGGCGATTGTTTTAAAAGTTGAATGATCGCTGTTGCTTGAATTAAAAAGAAAATGAGTGCACTCCGGTGCACTTTTTTCATTTGGATAATGAATGTTTAAATTATGAATAACACAATTTCACCATTGAAAAAAACTTATAAAAAAATTAAGGTGTGGTTGTAAATCAAACTTGAGAAAAATGAGCATGTATTTAAGAAAATCACTTTGTGCTGCTGTATTACTTGGAATGTCTTTACCTGTATTTGCACAGGGAATCGTATTAAATAATGAAGATCTTCGCACAGATTTGAACTGGTTAAATCAGCAAGGTGTGATTCAAATCAGTACATCGACTTGGCCAATGAGTGGGGATGAAATTCAACGTGCCTTATCTCAAGCAAAAGTATTAAACAACACCCAACAAAAAGTTATTGATTCAATTCAAAATGCATTAAAAGCAGATAATCAAACTGCAAAATTAGGTTTATTTGCCGAAACTGATCAAAAAAATATTCCTCAAGCTTTTGGGGATAGTGCAAAAGCACAATATGTGGGTTCATTAGAATTTAATGCGGGCGGCGAAAACTGGGATGCAAAGCTTCGTGTTAATGGTGAAAAAGATCCACAAATTGACAATGGTCAAGATGTCAATGTGGAAGGTTCATATATTGCAGGGAAGTTATGGAATCAATGGGTTATTGCGGGTCAAATCCCAACATATTGGGGACCGGGACATGATGGTAGTTTGATTCGTGGTGATGCCAGCCGTCCAGTTTATGGTTTTACGGCGCAACGTGCTGAACAAAAAGCTTTTGAATCTAAATGGTTGTCTTGGATAGGTCCTTGGCAATATCAGGCATTTGCTGGGCAGTTAAATGATTATACGGCTGTGCCTGATGCGCGTTTAATGGGATTGCGCTTAACTGCTCAACCATTGCCATATTTAGAAATCGGGGCATCACGTGCTTTCCAAATTGATGGAGAAGGTCAACCAGGAAGTGCAAAAGCTTATTGGAATGCTTTTATTGGGAAAGACAATGAGTGTGCAGATAGCACTTGTACAGGGGTGGGTAATCCATCCAACCAGCTTGCTGGATTTGATGCGCGTTTAAATCTTCAATCTTTGCTGAATGTTCCTATGAGTTTTTATGGGCAATATATTGGTGAAGATGAAGCTGGTTTACTACCCTCTAAAAAAATGTATTTAGCTGGTGCTGACTATTCGTCAAGTTTTAAAAATTTGCCATACCAGCTGTATGTTGAATGGGCGAATACAGAAACAAATGGTGATCCATTAGGTGTTTCTTATAGTCATCATGTTTATAAAGATGGTTATTACCAGCAAGGTTTCCCATTGGGGCATGCAATGGGTGGTGATGGTGAAATGATTTCTGTCGGTGGTGATATTCGTTTTGATGTGATGAATCGTTTATCTGGTCGTGCACTGTATGCCAAAGTCAACCAATCTGCTGCTTTCTTTGGTGATAAGCAAATCAACTTAGCCTTCCCAGAAAAAGACAAAATTAAAGCTTTAGATTTAACTTGGACACATTATATTAAACCAACCATGCCATTAAAAATTAATGGTTGGGTCAGTGGTTCTGATGTACATGGCAATGATGCAGGTGCTTCTGTAGGGATTGAAATTCCTTTAGACAAAGCATTGTTCGGTCATTAAGTCCATAGTTTTCGGCTGTATATATCCAAGTTTCGGCATATACAGTTTGATAAGTTGGGACTAAGCTAAAATCGCTTCTTTAAAATTTTTACAAAAGAAGCGATTTTTCGTTTTTGATTGTTGGTTGAATTATTTGATATGCAGATCTTCAATTTTTTAAAGGCTGACTTGAAAAGGGTGAGCCTTTTTTATGTTTAGGCTTGATCTTTCTCAAGCGGGAGCGTTTAACGGTCATTATTAAATGAATTACATCTATTAGGGTCTGTTGACATTTCATAAATGGCTGCGTTGTAGGCTAAAATTGAGCAGGCAAGGCATGAAACGAAGAGAATAGCGAGACTATTTTCGAGTTTCATAACGCAGACTGAGATAATTTTAGCCACAACCCTTCGGGACTAGAGTGTTTTTTGCTGCTACATCGTTACGAACTATTTATTTAGAATGACTAAATTTCATATTTCGTGCCTTGTATCATCTAAAAATCACTCGTAGTCGCAAACGTAGACGAATTGTCAACAGACCCTAGTTATGCTAATGCTTTTTTATATTGGATAAATCCTGTTTTACTCGCAATACGATCATATAGATGTTGGGCAGTAATATTGGATTCTTGAGTAAGCCAATAAACGCGGTCAAACTTTGTTGCGCAGACCAGATAACAATGCTCAATTAATTGTCGTGCTAAACCTTTATTCCTAAAAGCTTCATCCACAAATAAATCTTGTAGATAACAATAGGGTAAATCTGTCCACATGCTCATATGTGCAATCAAATCTACAAAGCCAACCACTTGACCATTTACTTTGATGGCAAAACCAAACATATCAGCTTGTTCAGGATTTGTGATTCGCTTCCAAGATAATCTTATTTGTTCGTCACTGAGTTGTGATTTATAAAATGTTAAATAGCCGCGCCAAAGTGGAAGCCATTGCTCAAAATCAATCTGTTCTAGTGCAATAATTTGTGTGGTTATACTGATCTCTTGTTGTTACTTATGATGTTTTTATATATGAATATAAAAAAACAAGCAAAAGGGTTGAGGTGTAAATCACTATAATGAATATAAATTTTAATATGTGTAATAAGTACACGTTTTTGTGAGCTGGTGCTGTCAATGCCTATATCTGAGGAAAGACTTACTCATCTAAAACAGCTTGAAGCTGAGAGTATTCATATCATCCGTGAAGTTGCTGCTGAGTTTGAAAATCCAGTGATGCTTTACTCAATCGGGAAAGACTCAGCTGTCATGCTGCATCTTGCTTTAAAAGCATTTTATCCTGCTAAACTTCCTTTCCCACTGTTGCATGTCGACACAGGTTGGAAGTTTAAGGACATGATTAAATTCCGTGACAACATGGCAAAAGAACACGGTTTTGATCTGATCGTGCATCAAAACAAAGAAGGTAAAGATGCAGGCGTAAACCCATTTGATTATGGTAGCTCAAAATATACCGATATTATGAAAACCCAAGGCTTAAAACAGGCATTGGATAAATATCAGTTTGATGCTGCATTTGGTGGTGCACGCCGTGATGAAGAAAAGTCACGTGCAAAAGAACGTGTTTATTCTTTCCGTGATGCTAAACATCGTTGGGATCCTAAAAACCAACGTCCAGAGCTTTGGAATCTTTATAACGGTAAAGTTAATAAAGGCGAGAGTATCCGCGTATTCCCATTGTCAAACTGGACTGAGTTAGACATTTGGCAATATATCTACCAAGAAAGTATTCCTTTGGTACCTTTGTATTTAGCAGCTGAACGTCCAGTTGTTGAGCGTAGTGGTACGTTGATCATGGTGGATGATGAACGTATGCGTTTAAAAGAAGGTGAAGTTCCACAAATGAAATCGGTACGTTTCCGTACTTTGGGCTGTTACCCGTTGACAGGTGCGGTTGAATCAACGGCAACAACACTGCCTGAAATTATCCAAGAAATGCTTTTAGCCACAAGCTCTGAACGTCAAGGTCGTATGATTGACCATGATGAAGCAGGTTCGATGGAAAAGAAAAAGCAAGAAGGCTATTTCTAAGTATTTTTTATATGAATCTCCCCCTAACTCCTCTTTATAAAAGAGGGGGAACTCCAGCAAGAAAACGGAGGACTTAGGAGGATTTAAAGATATAGCAACCGATTTCAAAATATTGTGGAGCTTTGAGCAATGTCTCATCAATCAGAATTAATTAGCCAAGATATCTTGGCATATTTAAAACAGCACGAAAATAAAGACCTGTTACGTTTTTTGACTTGCGGTAATGTGGATGATGGTAAATCAACATTAATTGGTCGTTTACTTTATGATTCAAAATTGATTTATGAAGATCAATTACAAGCAGTAACCCGTGATTCTAAAAAAGTGGGCACCACAGGTGATGCACCTGACTTGGCCTTGCTTGTCGATGGTTTACAAGCTGAGCGTGAGCAAGGTATTACCATTGATGTGGCTTATCGTTATTTCTCCACTGAAAAGCGTAAATTTATCATTGCTGATACCCCAGGGCATGAGCAATATACCCGTAACATGGCCACAGGCGCATCTACCGCAGATCTTGCAATCATCTTAATTGATGCTCGTTATGGCGTACAAACACAGACTCGTCGTCATACCTTTATTGCGAGCCTATTGGGTATTCGTAATATCGTAGTTGCGATTAACAAAATGGACTTGGTTGAATTCTCTGAAGCGCGTTTCAATGAAATTCAAGTTGAGTACAATAATTTTGTTAATCAATTGGGTGAGCGTAAACCTGCCAATATCATCTTCTCGCCAATTTCTGCATTGAATGGCGATAACGTTGTAAATAAATCCGAAAATACGCCGTGGTATCAAGGTAAAACCTTGATGGAAACATTGGAAACTGTTGAAATTACACATGATGTAAGCAAGCATGAATTCCGCTTTCCTGTGCAATATGTGAACCGCCCTAACCTCGATTTCCGTGGTTTCTGCGGCACGATTGCTTTAGGTGAAATCAAAGTTGGTGATGAAATTGTGGCTTTACCGTCTGGTAAGAAGTCAACAGTTAAAGAAATTGTCACTTTTGATGGTAACTTAGCGCATGCTATTGCTGGTCAAGCAGTGACTTTGACCTTGAATGATGAAATTGATATTTCGCGTGGTAATGTCTTGGTCAAAGCAGGTGAGCAACCGCTCATTTCACGTTCTGCTCGTGCGACAGTCGTATGGATGACTGATCAGCCTTTAGTGTTGGGCAAACTTTATAATGTGAAGTTTGGTACACAAACCATTCCGGCTAAGGTTGCGAAGATTAACTATCGTACCAATGTCAACACATTGGAAAAAATGCAAGTTGAACAGCTTGATTTAAATGCAATTGCAGATGTAACGATTGAGTTTGATGCACCAGTGGTATTTGACCGTTATCATGATAGTCGTTATACGGGTTCTTTTATCTTTATTGACCGTTTAAGTAATGTGACTGTTGGTGCGGGTATGGTTGAAGCTGCGGTTGAATGGACTGCACACAATGAACCTGTCACTGCTGAAGCTCGTGCTGCACGTTTAGGTCAAAAACCTGCTGTGGTTGCTGTATCTGTTCAAGCACTTAAACATGCACAATCTCTTGAAAGCTTGCTGATTCAACAAGGTGTTGTTGCGATTGCAAAAGCAGGTTTATCAAGCGATCAAGTTGCATTGCTTCGTCAAACTGGTGTTGTGGTGGTGACGGATGTTGAACAGGGTGCTGATGTAGCATTTGCTCAAGAAGCGGTTGAAGAATTGGCTGAAAAAATTGTGGAATTGGTTCGTCTTTAAGAGATTGGATTGGTTGAAAACCCGCGCAAGCGGGTTTTTTTGTATACAATATCAAAGTTAAATTTATTGTTAATCATAGATATGGATGAATTCTTAGTTTTTTTAAAAGCTAATACTGGCTTAATTACATTATGTGCAATTTTAGTAACTATAATATTTGGTTTATTGACTGCTAGACATAATAGGAAAAGTAGAGAGTTACAGCTCAAGTTAAATATATTTATTGATTTGGCAGAAAATATAGTACTTGCGTTATATGAACTGAAACATCCGATTTATGTAAAGATTGAAGAAAATATTGAATTTCCAATAGAGTTTTTTCAAAGTCTTGCAAAAGTAAAAATTGTTTTAGGCGCAAATTCTTTGGAATTAGTCAGTAGATGGGAAAATGCTTATACGTCTATATACTTTGAAATGATTGAATTAGGTTATAAAATTGTTGATATTAAAAGTAAGATTTCTGCAATAGACCCTGTAATCAGTAGACTGGAAAATGAGCTAATATTTTTACAACAAAAATATTATGACTTTTTTATTAAAGGTGATATGGATGCTACAGAACGAGCTTTTGAGCACAAAGAGTCTATTAATGATCTAAAAGAAGAATATGTAGAGAAAAGACTAAATTTAATTTTAGAAAAATGCAGATTAGAAGACATAGCGAATATTAAACTTTTTGAAAGGAAATGTGAAATGGCTGAAATTAATACAGACTTACTTAATGCTTTTCGTTCAGAATTAGGAATAAAGACCATTAAGTTTAACAAAGCTAAACACGAAGAAACTATGAAACAGTGGGATAAAAAGCTAAAGGACTTGATAAAAATTAGTAATGAAAAAAATAGTTATTACTAATTTTATTAATAAGGTAATTTTACTGATTTTTTATAAACTTGAATTAATATAGCTATAACTCTAACAAAGTCAAAAGCTAATAATCAGATTCTAAAAATTATAAATCTGAGTATTTATCTATCATGAGGAAGCAGTTTAGGTAAATAGGGGGGCATTGATTAGTAGCCATTGCGAAAGCTAATTAGTGTTCAACGTAATACTTAAACAGACTTGCAACAGCACAAGCAATAAAATTTAGTTTTAATTCAAGTTAAGATTTAATGGTAGGTTATGTAATGAAAACATTTTTCCTGATTGGTATTGCAAGTATATTGACAGCCTGTGCCTCAAACCAATCGAAGAAAATACATGAGCCGACCAAAGAATGCCGAAACTATCATGCAATGATGACGGCACCTATGGAGCCGATGGCAATACAACGTTTAAAACAAGCTTGTGATGAGTCCGAACAACAAAAATAATTAATGATAAATCGTGTGTCGAAGATTATAAAAAATGCGCTAATCCCAAAGGCTTGGCGCATTTAATTTTTATATTGTTGCGAATATTGTAGTTAAAAAGCATGTTGCGTTTTTAAAGTCAAATACGCTCGTAAATCTTTTGGATAGTCTTGAATCAATTCTAAAAACAGCGCTTGATTACCTTGATATAAAGCACGCGTGGCTTCCTCATAATTTGGCATATTGCCTGACATTGCAGACATAAAACGATCAGTTGCTTGTTTTGCCAGCATTTTATTACTTGCTGAATCGGGGTTATTTAACTCTTGGTCAATCAATTTTCGAATCACAGCAGACGCACTAGAACTTTGTTGATCTAACCAATCCCAATGCTTTTGCTGTAAAGTGATTTCACGAGAAATTACCCCTAATTTAGGGCGACCAACTTTTTTAACCGCTTCAGGTTCAGCATAACGTTGTTGAATATCGGCTATGGATCCGATGATATTAACATCAATGGCTTGACCTGTTTGATCATTAAAAATCAACACAGGTGTGGAGGTGTTTTGATGAGCCTTAATGGTTAATGCCACGTTTAATAGAGAATCAGTGATTAAACGCTCATTGCCAATAAAGGCAGTGTAGGTATTTTCAGTGTTCATTTTAAAACCTTTAGATATTTTTATCTGGGTAAAATTAATTTGTGTTTGAATATTATCAGGGTAAAATTAAATTAGCAAACAAAAAATGATCAGTATGGTCTTTGATGCTTAAAAATGGCAATAAAAAAGCATGTAAATCGTTAAGAATTACATACTTACTTATCAAAATATAATCAATTAAAAGCGATAACCTATTTTTAAACCATAAGCGAGTGCATGGTTATCTGTAAAATCAGCAACATAACTTGTTTTACCTGACTGTGAAGCGATTTGCCCTTCAGCATCACCCAACCAAAAATATTTAACACCACCAGCAATAAAGGTCTGAGCTGTAGGGCTAAATTGAGCACCAATACCGACATTCCAATAGCCTTCAGTTGGCCCAAGTGCTGTAACTGGATTTCCTGCACCAGAGTCCCAGCCTACAGAAACATTAGCCATCCATTGTTCGGTAAGTTTACGTCCTACACCAACATTGGCAGACCATTGATCTTTAGAATACGACAATAAATTAAAACCATTGGGTTGCGCGACAGAAGGTAGCTGTCCGACGATTTTAGAAATTGCACCAAATTGAACGGGCTGAATTCTAAAATTTTTCCAATTCACCCAGCGTACATTGGCAAAGGCAACAGTGTCTTTCATGATGCCACTTTGTAAATCTAAATTCACCGATTGAGGTGTGGTGATTTTAGATTCACTCTTGCTACTGGCAATTTTGTTTGCCACAGCATCAGAAATGACACCAAGTTTAACCAGTGCAGGTAAGCTTGAAATATTTTCAGTCGTCGCGGCTTCATGGTCGATTTCAGAACGGTAGGTTATAGAGGTTTTGAAGGCAATTTCAGGAATTTGATAAGCGATACCTGCGAGCCAGCCGACACCACTATCTTTTTTCATTGTGACATCATAACCATTGTATACACTGGTGGCTTGACCTCTTAAATGTAGTTCTCCTTTAATGGTTTGGTAAACACCTCCTGCATATAAATTTAAATTTTTTATAGGTTGGTAACCAAAAATCATACTGAGACTATCTGAGTCTACTTTGGCAGATGTATTACCTTTACCAAGATAAGCTTTAGTGGCATCGACTTGGTTGCTAATCTCTGCTTTAACGCCAGTATTAATCTGGTTTTTTATCGTTTCATTGGTATTGTATGCATTAAGGGTTTGATTGTACTTGATTTGACCTTCGGCCGAATTTAAGTTAACCCCTTGAGCTTGCAATGTTAACGCGACTTTTTGTTCCGAACTTAAAGCAGAAAATTTTTGATCAATCATTGAATTAAGTAATTTTTGATCTAGTATCGTTGTCTTATCATCTGTGACAAAAATATTATTGCCAGCGTATTTTACTTTTGCCCCAAAGGGTTGATCGTATAACAAACCAAATGAAACTTTGTCTGCGATTTGCAATTTGATTGCTGCATTTGGAAAATAGTAGTCATCTCCCATATCTTGAATATTACGACGAGTCGCTGAAACATCTGCTTCTTTACCCGTCACCGTTGGATCTAGTATTGAAATTCCTGCTTCAAAATAATGATTGGGTTGAAGGAATGCAGAAATAGATTGTCCTGATCTATCCATTGCTGCTGCATAGAGTGCTGAACTCGGTATATAAATCGAGAAGAGCGCAAGCAGTACTTTGTTGATTTTCATCATTATCAGCTCCTTGATAATATGTTTTATTGAGATTATTTTTATTTCAAATTATAGGTTGAAGCTTAATCACATACGCTATGATTGGTATGACCATAGCAAAAATACAATTTGAATCAAGTGCTAAACTGGACATTGTGACTAAATGTTTATGTCATTTATGCAAGTCTTTATTTTAAAGCTGTTTTAGCCAGCTTTTAGCTATATAAACAATTGAAAACTATATTTTTGTAAGGATACTCACTCTATTTTGTAGACATTGGTGGCGAAATATTTGCACATGCACTGGTTTATGTTCAAATACAGAAAACATGAAAAGTAATGAATGGAATAGGAAAGAAAGTATGTCTACAAATAACATGCAACAGGTCATTATTACAGAACCCGGTGGTATAGAAAAACTGGCTTATGAAACGGTAGAAATTCCTCAACCCAAAGCAGATGAAGTTTTGGTTAAAGTCCATGCATTTGGGATTAATCGGCCCGATATTTTACAGCGTCAAGGCTTATATCCTATGCCAAAAGGGGTGACACCTGTTCCTGGTTTGGAAGTTGCTGGAGAGGTGATTGCAGTAGGAGAAAAGGTCACTTTATTCACTGTCGGGGATAAGGTTTGTGGACTGACCAATGGTGGTGGTTATGCAGAATATTGTGTCGTGCCAGAATCTCAAACCATTAATATTCCAGAAGCTGTAAGTTTTGTTCAAGCTGCAGCAATACCTGAAACCTTCTTTACGGTATGGGCCAATCTTTTCCAAATGGCACATGCCAAAGCAGGTGAAACACTATTGGTACATGGCGGCACAAGTGGTATTGGTACAACCGCGTTAATGTTAGCGCAATCACTTGGTCTGAAAAGCTTTGCAACTGTAGGTTCAGATGAGAAGATTCAAGCCATTCGCCATTTGACCGATGCGATTAATTATAAAACTCAAGACTTTGAACAGGTCATTCATGAAAAGACCCAAAATGAGGGTGTCGATATTATTCTTGACATGGTTGGGGCGCCTTATCTAGATCAAAATCTAAACCTACTCCGTAGAGATGGGCGTTTGGTCTATATTGCATTTTTGGGTGGTGCAAAGGCCAAAGAAGTAAAATTAGGGCAGATTATGATGAAACGCCTCACTATTACCGGTTCAACTATGCGTGCGCGTACAACTGCTGAAAAAGCTGAAATTGCCAAAGGTTTGATGGAACATGTCGTTCCATTGTGGGCAAAAGGTGAATGTTTACCCATGATTTATAAAACATTTAAGTTTGATCAGATCCAAGCTGCGCATGCATGTATGGATACAGGTGAGCATATTGGTAAAGTTGTGGTGGAAGTGATTTAAGATAAGTTTTTTCTATTTAACTTTGTAATTATACTATTTCTCTAAAACTTGATTCATATTATTAAAGAATTAGCACTGCCTCATCTTAGGTCGAAAAGTTTAAATTAATTTGTGTAGGCAATGCCTCACCCTTGCACTGCGAATAAAGCAGTGCTTTGTTCTTGCTCAGGATGAAAAGTGAGAAAAATCCTTTGTTGAGCGAGGGGTACGTCCTGTACCCCCGCTCAACCGCGACATCCATGTCGCCACGCGATAGATACACCATGTATGATTGAATGATACAAAAAGGTTCAATTTATATTTAGTTCATTACATTGATTAGTATTCACAGGGCCGTTTAAATCCTCTTATAAAAATTTAAGCGACTTCTAAAATTAAATTTTATTCGGGTGGTTAAAAGCCTGCTAATACGATCTTACCAATGCTTTTACCTGACTCAATCAGTGTATGAGCTTGGGTTATATGCTCAACATTGATTTGACCGAGGTTTTGTCCCAAAGTAGTTTTGATTCTTTGGTCATCAACTAATTTTGAAACTTTATTTAAAATATCACCTTGTCGACTGAGATCTTTGGTTTGGAATGTAGAGCGGGTAAACATCGATTCCCAATGAACAGAAACAGACTTAACTTTAAACGGGTTAATGATAAAGTTTTCAGGATCATCAATTAAACCAAAATGACCTTGAGGCGCAATCAAATTGGCAATGGCTTGTGTATATCGCCCTGTACCATTAATTGAAAAAATATAGTTGGGTAGCCCAATATTTAAGTCTAGGACTTGCTGTTCTAAAGGTTGGCTATGATCCACAATATGATCAGCCCCAATTTCAGTCAGCCATGCTTTAGATTCTGGGCGGGAGGCTGTGGCAATAACAGTAAATCCAGTCAGTACTTTTAACAATTGAACCGTAATAGACCCTACACCACCTGCAGCGCCAATGACTAAAATCACAGGTTTTTCAACTTTGGTGTCTTGGATTTTTAAACGGTCAAATAACATTTCATATGCTGTGAGTGACGTTAAAGGCAAGGCTGCGGCTTCAGCATCACTTAATGATTTAGGTTTTAGTCCAACGATACGTTCATCGACCAATTGGTATTCAGCATAAGAGCCTTGTCTTTGGTTTGAACCTGCATAAAAAACTTCATCACCCACTTTAAAATTCTGAACTTTTTCTCCGATTGCTTTCACGATCCCAACCGCATCATGACCCAAAATTTTCCAAGTATCATTGTCAGGCGAAGTACGCTGTCGCATTTTGACATCGACTGGATTGATTGAAATGGCTTTAACCTCAATCAGTAAGTCATGACCTGTTGCAACTGGCTGTTCGATTTCGATTTCGGAAAAAACATTGGTTTCTGAAATTGCGAATGGTTTTTTATAAGCAACAGCTTTCATACGGTTTCACTTTTTATTGGCATATCAAATCAATAGCAAAAAAATCTCAATTAAGAAAGAAAAAAATTGTCAGTCTATACTTATTGATAACATTTTATCGAATGGTCTTAATCAAAAAATTTGGACAGTAGTAAGCGTATAGGCAAGATAAACAATTGCCAGCATGTGTAAAGCGGCAAGGTCAGCCAATTTCCATGATTCAAGGTGCGGTTAAAAGTTTGTCGTTCCTTTTGATAAACCGCAGGAGTAATTTGGTAAGCAAATACGAATAAAATCACTGCCAGCACAAGGAACAGAGGTCGTGGTTGTTGAGCAAAATAAAAATAGATGAGATACAAGGCGGAATAAAAACTGGTACCAGCGAGTAGGGCTAAAACAGACATTGAAATATCATCCTTTATTGTTATTTGATCAGGTAGAGATACATCGTAGTAGAGTAAGATTATCTCTGACTTAATTTTAAAATTGTGCGAAAATAGAGTTTCTATTTATTTTTGTTTTAGGACTCCCATGACAGATTCTTCTGCTTCATTAAGTGATATTGAAATTTTAGACATTCTTCAGTCGATGAAATCGGATGAACTGAATGTTGAAGCACAAAAAATCATTCGTGATGGTGGAAAAGCAGGGCGTCAAGAAGCACATAAACAGGCATTAGTTGCTTTACATCAAAGCTTTGAAGACAAACTTGTTGAAGCAGTGACTTTGGCTTTAAATTTAAATGAAGCGCAAGCCAAGAAAATTCGTTATAAGAAAGATCGTGTTCGTATTTTAAAAGCTAAAGGTATCGATTATTTAGCCATTGATGGTGCAGAAACCGCTCAAGTGCTATCGCAAGTTGCTCAAGCGATTATTCGTGAAGATGCAACCGTGACGCGTGACCTGCATAATATTTTCCCTTTCTGGAAAGAAGGCTGGCCAATGGTGCAGTTCGATAGTGCCTATAAAATTTTAGAAGATGACATTTCAATTCATTATCAAGCATTGCTCGATGTCTTGATTCATCCTTAATTGGATTTGATTCTGAATAAATCATTGTTTTAAATAGATGATGAAAATAAACTATTTAAGATGAAAAAAAAGCCGATATAAATATCGGCTTTTGTCTATTAGTGTAGTGTTGAATAGAGTGGGAATACACCGAGTAGCATGGCTGCAACCAGCATTACCAAACAGGTCAGAATCGCCCATTTAATGGTGAACTTTTGATGCTGTCCAAATTCGATACCAGCCAATCCACATAATAAATAGGTAGAAGGAACCAATGGTGACAGTAAGTGCACAGGTTGGCCGACAATTGAAGCACGCGCCATTTCTACAGGTGTAATACCATAATGACTCGCCGCTTCTGAAAGAATCGGTAACACCCCGTAGTAGAAAGCATCATTCGACATAAAGAAAGTCAAAGGCATACTAATCACAGCAGTAATTGGCGCTAAGAAAGGCCCCATACTTTGTGGAATAATCGCCACCAATTCTTTAGACATCGCATCAACCATGCCTGTCCCTGAAAGAATCCCAGTAAAAATCCCTGCAGCAAAAATAATACCCACAACGTTTAAGGCACTACCTGCATGATGAGCAACCAAAGATTTTTGCATATCGACATCTTTATAGTTCACCACCAATGCAATACAAAGCGCGATCATAAATAAGATCGGTAAAGGCAACACCCCTTTCACCAAACAGATCATCAGTACAACGGTTAATAAACCATTGAACCATCTTAAATGTGCACGATTTGCTTCTGGGTTACTTGAAATTTGAATGTCATCACCATGACTAACATCAAGTTCAATAATACCTAAGCGTTTACGTTCCATACGGCCATACATAAAACCGACAAAGTAGAGCCAAAGAATAGCAGCCAGCATTGGTAAAACCATAGGCACAAAGATTTCACTTGCCTCTACATGCAGCGCACTTGCAGCACGTGCCGTTGGTCCACCCCACGGGGTAAGGTTCATGATTCCGCTTGCCAGCATCATTAAACATGCCATGATCAACGGACTCATACCTAATTTTTTATAGAGTGGGAGCATCGCTGCCACACAAATCATGTAGGTGGTTGAACCATCACCATCAAGAGAGACGATGAGTGTCAGAGTAATGGTACCAATTACGACTTTAAGTGGATCACCTTTGACCAGCTTTAAGATAAATTTTACAGAAGGATCAAACAATCCCGTGTCAATCATGATGGCAAAATAGAGAATTGCAAAAAGTAGCATTACGCCTGTTGGTGCAAGTTTTTTCACACCATCAAGCATCATTTCACCGAGCTGTTTGATTTCTAAATGCCCAAGGCTATCGAAATAGAAGCTAAGACCGTAAGCGATTAATGCAAATAAAATTGGAATAAGTGTGAGTGCTGCAAGTGCAGTCATTCGTCTAGACATGATTAAGTACATAAAGCACAAAATCATGCCCAAACCTAATACGGTTAGCATAGTTCGATCCTTGAATGAGACTTTTTTAACAGAAGTCTTTTAGTTTTTTAAGCAGAAGCATGCTAATAGTTATTTGATTAAATTAAAATATCCTTGTAGAAATACTGAATTCAGTACTATTTTTTAAATAAATAGAGTATTCAAAACAGATATTTAAAAATGAATATTATTTTTGCACCAAAATGGTTATAAAATTTAAATTATTGATTTTTAAATTTATTATTTTTTTTATTTTATAAGTTGTGGTCATGTTAATTTTCATATTTTTAAAATTTATAAATCAAAAGCCCATAATCTAATCAATGACCTTGTGAATCTCTCGATATTGAAGCACCACTTTTCATAAAAAAAGCTTAGCAAGGTAATTGCTAAGCTTTAAATACGCAAAAGAAACTTATTGTGAAGAATCTTCTGATGTTGATGGTTCTGCTTTTTCAAGTAATCGTGTGACAAGTAGCTGGTCAATTTTAAAATGATCAACATCGACCACTTCAAATTTATAACCACCAAAAATCACTGTGTCAGCTGGTTTAGGAATTTTTCTTAACTGATACATCATAAAGCCTGCCAGTGTTTCGTAGTTCTCTTCATCTGGCATCTCATCAATGGCTAAAGCATGCTTCATGTCTTCAATTGGGGTACTCCCATCAATCAACCATGAGTTGTTATCCCGTTTAATGATTTGTAGCTCTTCATCCATTGGTGTAACCCAGTCGCCCATCACTGTGATCATGATATCTGACAGGGTAATAACACCAACCACAAGTGCATATTCATTAAATACCACCGCAAATTTTTCTTTGCTTGAGCGGAAGCGGTCAAGAAGTTCAGAAAGGGTCAATGAGTCAGGAATGGTTAATACTGTACGAATAGTTGATTCATGTAATTGATTAATTTTCTGGTTATTCAGAATACGCACCAAAATATCTTTGGCATCTACATAGCCAATCACTTGATCAATGGTTTCGTTACAAACCAGGAACTTTGAATAAGGGTATTCAGCTAGCTTTTGGCGGATACTTTCTTCTGGTTCTTTTAACGTAAAAAACACCACATTTTCACGTGGGGTCATACTGGATGGAACATTACGTTCTTCAAGCTCAAATACATTTTCAATAAAGTGATGTTCTTGCTTTTGTAAAACACCTGCCTGAGCACCAGCATCCATTACCGCTGAAATATCATCAAAGGTAATGTTGTCTTCACGTGTTGTATTGACTTTAAACAAGCGGAACAACAAATTAGCCACCGCATTGATAAACCATGCTAAGGGTTTACAGACCACGATAAAGATCTGGATGGGATTAATGACTGAAACCGCAATTTTTTCTGGTGCAATCATTGCCATACGTTTTGGCATTAAATCGGCAAAAAGAATAAACAGTGAAGTGACTAAAGTAAATGAGAGGACAAAGCTAATGGTTTCTGTCCAATTTCCAACATAGAAACGCGAGACAAATTCAAGAAAATAAGGGCGAAAGGCACCTTCACCTAAAATACCGCCAAGAATAGCAACAGCATTTAAACCGATTTGGGATGCGGCAAAGAAATCGGCAGAGTTTTGCTGTAAGTCTAAGACTTTTTGTGCTCGCTCATCGCCAGATTCGGCAAGAATTTTGAGTTTAACTTTACGCGCACCTGCAAGGGCGATTTCAGTTAAAGATAAAAAACCAGCTCCTGCGATGAGGACAGCGATGATTAGGATATTCTGGAACAGGCTCACGAATCCACCTATGGATCATCATTATTATGAGATATTTTTAACACATAAAAGGGGGTGGTAGTGAGTAACACACTACCGATCTGGAATTAGTATAAGCTTGAAATGATAAGAATTTAAGAAAATTCCTATTAATATTGAGAAAAATGCGAATTATTTTGCATAAATTCACGATTTTCTTCTTCAATCATTTGACGTGCAACATAAAGAATCAATTGGCGTAACCATCGATGTGCAGGGTGATGATGAAGTAAAGGACACCATGCCATTTTTAATTCAAACTCAGGAATGTAAAAAGGCGGATCTTTAATGAGTAAATTTTGGCTTTTGGCCTGCAAACGTGCGATACGGGTTGGTAACGTCGCAATCAAATCAACATTTGAAGCCAACAATGCTGGCATTTGATAATGACGGGTAAAGACTGAAATTTTACGCTTTTGACCAATTCGCTCTAAAGCTTGATCGATCCAACCTAATCCTGCTTGTTTCTCAGGATTCACACCAAATCCAACACCCATACCTGTTTTAGATACCCAGATATGTTGTGCATCTAAATAACTTTTAAGATTTAAATTACTCGAAGCGGGATGTTTGTTATTGAGTAAGCAAGAGAAACTATCACGCCACACTAAAACTTGGTGAAAACTTTGTGGGATTTCATTAAAACGGTTGATGGCTAAATCAACTTTACCTTGTTCCATGTCACGATATGACACGTCACTTGGTGTTAAAAAGTCGAGTACAACATTCGGTGCTTCTGAGCGCAACGCTTTGACTAGACGAGGAACAAGTGTCGCTTCGGCATAATCAGAGGTCATAATACGGAATACACGGTTTGAAGTATAAGGTCGGAACTCAGTACGAGGTTCCAAAATCATTGATAAATCAGACAGTGCGTCACGGATGCGGGGTTGTAATTCTAAAGCACGTTCTGTTGGTGTCATACCTTCAGAAGAACGAATTAAAAGAGGGTCATTAAATAAATTACGAAGACGACGTAAAATATTACTCATTGCGGGTTGGGTAACACCAAGCTGTTCAGCAGCACGAGTCACATTTTTTTCACGTAAAAGAACGTCAAGGTAAATTAAGAGGTTGAGATCGACCCGCTCCAGATTCATAAAAAAAATACCGAAAATAAAATTTAGAAATCACAGGGGATTATGCCATAAGGAAATGCTTTTGTGTAAAAAGTAGATAAAAAAACAGCAGGCGATTTATTGTTGTAGGAGGATCAAGATTTATTGTCTTAGTTTTGAATAGAGATGCATGCTTGAATAAATCTTAATCTACTCATTATACCTCAAGACCAGCAGATTTTTGAGCAGTAACACCATTTATCGATGAATGAATTAGATTATTATGCTTTGTATAATTATTGATCATTCAGGGTATTTTTATATCAAAAAAAACCAGTTCTGGTTTTTTTGTTACAAGCTCAGACTTAAGTCTAATAGTGATAAAATGAATAAATTGCCTTATATTTAAGCAAAACATGGGCGGTCGCTATTTAAATAAAATTCTATAAATTAAAGGTTTATTGGTTTTTAATATAATTATAATACGACTTTGATCTACATATTTTTTAAATAAATACTGAAAATTAACTCAGAATATTGGATTAATTTGAGGAGTCAATCTAAGCTAAGACCATAACAACGAAGTGTTCTAAATCTGAACAAACAAATACCGAGTGGATTTAGCTCTTCGATTGATGAAATCCTAATATTATTACAGGAACATATCATGACTACATACCAAACAGCGATTGATGCAATCCGTGAATTAAAAGCAAAATTCGGAAGCACATGGCGCGATATTAGCCCAGAAGATGCTGCGCGTATGCAACTGCAAAACCAATTCAAAACTGGTTTAGATATCGCTAAATATACAGCTGCGATCATGCGTCGTGATATGGCTGAATATGATGCTGATTCTAGCAAATACACTCAATCTTTAGGTTGCTGGCATGGTTTTATTGCGCAACAAAAAATGATTGCGAACAAAAAATATTTCGGTACTACAAGCAAACGTTATATCTACCTTTCTGGTTGGATGGTTGCTGCACTTCGTTCAGAATTCGGTCCACTTCCTGACCAATCTATGCACGAAAAAACTTCTGTACCTGCTTTAATCGCTGAAATCTATACATTCTTACGTCAAGCTGATGCGAAAGAACTTAACGATTTATTCCGTGCGCTTAAAAAAGCAAACGAAGCTGGTGATACTGCTAAAGCTGCTGAAATCACTGCTCAAATCGACGGTTTCCAAACTCACGTTGTGCCAATTATTGCGGATATCGATGCTGGTTTCGGTAACGAAGAAGCGACTTATTTACTTGCACGTAAGATGATTGAAGCTGGTGCTTGTGCACTACAAATCGAAAACCAAGTATCTGATGCTAAACAATGTGGTCACCAAGCTGGTAAAGTAACAGTTCCACATGAAGACTTTATCTCTAAAATCCATGCATTACGTTATGCATTCTTAGAAATGGGTCTTGATGACGGTATCATCGTTGCGCGTACTGACTCTGAAGGCGCTGACTTGACTCAAAAAATCCCAGTGGTTAAAGAGCCAGGTGATATTGCTTCTCAATATATCAGCTACTTAGACACGACTGAAATTGATATTGCTGATGCTCAAGAAGATGAAATCTTAATTAAACGTGATGGTAAATTACACCGTCCTAAGCGTTTAGCTTCTGGCTTATATCAGTTCCGTGAAGGTACTCAAATTGACCGTGTTGTACTTGACTGTGTGTCTAGCTTACAAAACGGTGCAGATCTTCTTTGGATCGAAACTGCGACTCCAAACGTTGAAGAAATTGCACACATGGTTAACCGTGTACGTGAAACAGTTCCAAATGCGAAGCTTGTTTATAACAACAGCCCATCATTCAACTGGACTTTAAACTTCCGTCAACAAGCTTACGATCGTTGGGTTGCTGAAGGTAAAGACGTTTCTGCTTATGACCGTGCTAAATTAATGAGCGCTGAGTACGATGCTTCTGAATTGGCTGCTGATGCTGACTCGAAAATCCGTACATTCCAAGCAGATGCTTCTCGTGAGGCTGGTGTATTCCATCACTTGATTACACTTCCGACTTACCATACTGCTGCGCTTTCTACTCATGAGCTTGCACAAGGTTACTTCGGTACTGAAGGTATGTTGGCTTATGTTGCTGGCGTACAACGTAAAGAAATCCGTGGTGGTATCGCTTGTGTTAAACACCAAGCAATGGCGGGTTCTGACATCGGTGATGATCACAAAGAAATCTTCTCTGGTGACAATGCACTTAAAGCGCATGACGATGCTAAAAACACAATGAACCAATTCGCTGCTCACTAAGCACTGATTTGATTCGAAAAACCCAGCGTAAGCTGGGTTTTTTTATGGCAGAAGATAAGCAATTGTAGGGTTTGAGATTGCTAGCTTTAAATGATATCAACCAACAAGATGTACACTTTAGCTGGTAAATAGGGGGGATATTGAATAATAATTATAAAAGTAAGCATACTGCTATTTGAAGTAAATCAAGATTGGGTGAAATTAAAATATGGTTAAAGACTGAATGAAATAGTGTGACTCTATAAAAGTTTATTTATTCATGTTGATGTGTATAAGTATTTAAATCATTGTATTCAATAGTGATGAGGATACGTTTGAGAGTTTTGAGATATACATTGAGAAAAAGAGGGCTATATAAAATAAAAATGCCCAATGAAATTCATCAGGCATTTATTGATTAACAATATTGAGTTGTATCGTGTTATTCGCGTATTTAGTCGTTAAGCAAACTTTGCCAATACGTCTAAGAAACCTTCTTTTTGACGCGGATATTCTGCGATCACATCATGAATACGTTGACCTTCAGGATTGGTTGCATTGATGTCTCGACCATCAGCAACAAATTTGGTCAACAAACGTTCATAGTCAAACGGGCGCATATGTTTAAATGCGTGATAAAGTACATGAAAATCTGTATTGGTACCTTCAGGAGGAAGTTGATCTAAGTAGGCAAATACACGCTCGTCTGACCATTCTTCATTGAACGTTGCTGGCTGTGAAAGTGCCATAACAGCATCTCCTCAAAATAAAATAATTCTAAATCAAATGATTGATTTGCAGCATTATATAAACCTTATTGAGCTTTTGTTTAATAAGGATAAATACAATATTTAGCTGAAAAAAATCTAAAATAAAAAGGGCAAAATATATTGCATGAGTAAAAGCAATGCTTTTTGACTCTGCCTTATATTTTGCCCTGAATCAATTCACTTGACTAATCAATAATGAAATTATCGTTCTTCAGGTAAATTGATATTCATTTCCAACATTTCAATGTTGGCTTCAGAACGAACTTGCATTTGAATATGCTGTTCATCCACACCACGGACATAACGATTAACCACTTGCATGATTTCTTTCTTCATTTGGTCAATCTTGTCTTGGCTTAAACGTTTGCCCAAACCGTTTTCAGAAGCAACAATAACTTTTAAGCGGTCTTTAGCAGTTTGGGCGCTAGATGGTTTGTCATCATTGCTAAAAAGTTTACTCCAAAATCCTGCCATTTCTACGCTCCAAATAACCGTGCTAACCAACCCTTAGGTTTCACTGTAATATGTCGATAAGGACGTTCCTCACCCAAGAAACGCGCAACTAAATCATCATATGCTTGCCCAGCAGATGCTTCTTGATAAAGAATGACAGGTTTACCTTCATTCGATGCCTGAAGCACGCTAGGGCACTCTGGAATGACGCCTAAAGTTGGTACACGTAAGATATCTTTTGAGATATCATCAATGGTCAACATTTCTTGTTTATCGGCACGCTCAGGGTTAAAACGCGTAATACATAAATGCTTACGAACACGCCCTTCGTTGTTTTCTACTTTTTTCGTCTTACTGTCGAGCATACCGATAATACGGTCTGAATCTCGAACAGAAGAGATTTCTGGGTTTGTTACAATAATTGCTTCATCTGCATGATACATGGCTAAAATCGCGCCACGCTCAATCCCCGCAGGTGAGTCACAAATAATATAATCGAACTCTTGCGAAAGCTCATCGATTACACGAGCAACACCATCATCGCTCAACGCATCTTTATCACGGGTTTGTGATGCAGGTAAAATATATAGATTTTCAATATCTTTATCACGAATCAATGCTTGTTGTAAGCGTGCTTCGTTATTGATGACATTAACAAAATCATACACCACGCGGCGTTCACAGCCCATGATCAAATCTAAATTACGCAAACCCACATCGAAATCAATCACAACAGTTTTATGACCACGTAGGGCTAATCCTGTTGCAAAAGATGCACTCGTCGTAGTTTTACCTACGCCACCTTTGCCTGATGTAACGACAACAATTTTGGCCACCGAATCCACTCCTGTTATGGTCATTTTACCCGATTAAACGAGTTTTATATGGTGTTAATTTATACCTTAAAATTGCAAAGCTTCAAACACTAGCTCTTGCTGGTCATTCAAGTAAATATGTACAGCCTTTTTAATGACATCTTGAGGAATGTCATCTGCCACACAATATGTTCCTGCAATAGAAACCAATTCGGCTTCTAGTGAATGACAAAAAATTCTTGCAATGGTGTTACCACCTGCGCCTGCAATGACTCTACCACGAACACTGCCATAGATATGTATATTTCCTGAAGCAATCACTTCCGAACCACTGTTAATACCAGCATTCAGTATGATGTCCCCATGATCTTGAACTAGGCATTGACCAGTTCTTAAAATTTCATCATGGTATGAGGTTATATGACTCAATGTTTTAGGTGTATCAACGCTTGCATTTGGGGTCGCCACAGTTGGAGCTTTTACTGGTGTTTCAACCACTTGCTCTTTCGTCGGTTTAATCCGTTGCAATGGACGATCGGCAGGCAAGACTGGAAATTGAATTGCACGTGCTTGATCACCCAATAAACCATCAATCACAGCCATAGGCTGTAAATCTAGACTGATAATGAGTTGAATCAGGGCAATAAGCTCTTGTTCAACTGTGCTATCAATAATGACTAAAGCCCCTTGATAAGAGGTTTCACTCATCATTGAAGTTAATTGCTGGCGGATGGCATCATGATCATTAGTATCGAAGGTTAATCGGGTAAAATTAACCATTCTGCCTGTAATCCGTATATCAGCCATAATTATTCCTTAAAAGGCGTGTGACCTAAATTTTCTATCTAAGCGTCAAAAATTGTGAAATAGGGCAAATGCTAGAACATATTGAATGATTTCTCTAGCAAAGATACAAATATTTTCAATGAATTGCTTATTCTTTGAATCACTTAATCTTTTACTTGATCATTTTTTTCTAATTCAAGCTGCCATTGTTTTACTTTCACTTGTTTCCTTAACGATTCTAAACTTTCATAGACCACAGATTCAACCAGTTCTTCAAGCTTCTGATTTTCAATATTTAACTGGCTTAATTTGGTTGAGATCAGTTGATAGGTCGCGTTTGGATTATGTAGATTGCCTTCTGTAAAAGGTTCAACCAATCCTTGGGTAATGTTCTCACCTAACTGTTGTCCAATATTTTGAATCTGATTTTCAATCATACTGCCTGCAATTGGGATCATGCGCAATAACTGGGTCAATTGTGGGGTGTCCTCAATCGCTTGACGTACAATCTGTCCGACATTATGGCTAATCACATGACTTTGTGCTTTTAGTTCAGTGGCCAAAGACTCTTGTAAGACTTCAGCTAAAGTTTGTGCAAAACGCTCTCTATGATGATCAATTAAATCATGAATGATTTTTTTATGACTTGAGCTGGTGTCTAATTCTTGTTTAATTCCATCAATGACTGTAATCACAACACGATCAGATAATTCTTCCATCAGCACTCGATAATAAAACAGCACACGTTTTAGAATGTTATCGGGAATAACCTTATAACCTAACTCATGAAAATGATAAGCAATAATACCGACGCGAATTAAACGTAAAAAACGTAAATAAGGAATAATCGCTAAAATTTCGTACCAATGAATAAATGGAAAGAAAAACCAACGCGCATGGTGTTTGTTGATAATTGCGATGAGCCAGCGAATGCCTAATTCAACAATCAAAAAGGTGATAAACCAGCTTTCCGTTTTAATCACCCATGGATGCAGATCTGTTTTGTAATACTGTAAAACTTGTGGTAAATGAATTTCATTGAAAAGCCAGTCACCAAAATTACTCATTAAAAAAGCGTTGGCACATAAACAGAATAGATTGAAGACGATGATAAACATCATAAAGATGTCATAACCAAAAGCGATCCACCATCCTCGTGACATATCGTTTTTCGTTTCTGTACTGTTTTCGAGTGGTGGAACTTGCTCTGTCATATCCATCCTATTCTGTGGTTTTTTCTTCAATTGAACGTTAGTGGTTATATTTTTGTTTTATGGTGCTAATCAGTTGATCTTTTTCAGTCCATAAATCATCAACCCAGTTTTGAAAGCGTTCGCGATATTCTGCATCATCTTCATAATTGCCACCCAATACCCATTCAGGAATCTCAATTTTACGCATATTGACCACAATTCGTGGTACTTCACCTAACCAAAATTCTCCATAACCGGGTGCACCATCTGGATAAACAATGGTCATGTCCACCAGTGCGTCAATCTTATCACCTAAGATATTTAAAGCGAGTGCGAGTCCACCTGCCTTAGCTTTAAGTAAATTGGTAAAAGGGGATTGTTGTTGAGCATGTTTTTCTGGGGTAAAGCGTGTTCCTTCAAGATAATTGAGCAATGTGAAAGGCTGGCTTAATAACTGTTCACAGGCTTTACGTGCTTCTTCCATATCACGTGTTTTCAGTTCAGGATTCTTTGCAATTTGCTCTTTGGTATGGCGTTTCATCATCGGAAAGCCAAGAATTTTAAATGCTTGCCCGACAAACGGTATAAAGATAAGTTCCCATTTGGTGAAAAAACGGGTGAGTGGCATACGGGTTAGACCAAAATACTGGTTTACTGTGGTATCGACCCAACTTTGGTGGTTACAGGTCATTAAATAACGACCTTGCATATTTAAATCCAAGTTTTCATCAACGGTAATGTCCCATTGTGTTTCGGGAAGAACATGATCAATCAACCAATTATTGACACTTAACCAACTATTGGTGATATTGATATTGGTTTCATCCACCTTTTTTGACTTTTTAAATAATTTGGTCAAGCCTAAAGCTAAAACAGGTGGGCCGTGAAAAAAAGTACTGCCAGTAATCACTGAGCCAACGGTTAAACCTTTCGTAATTTTTTTTAAAATAGGTTGCTTCTGCTGTTGAGATGACATAGAACAGTCCTAATGATTTATTGTGAGTGCCAGTTCAAGCGACTAGATATTTTTTACTGCTACGTTGCGACATTGGAAACCATGTTTATCATTATTTAGAATGAATAAATTTCGTATTTGTTGCCTCGTATCACCCAGAAATATACATAATCGCAAACATAGACGAATTGTCCACAGCCCTTAAATATAATCGTTACAATGCAATTTAAAAAGACACATTTAATGACTATGTATAAATTATGATGATCACTTTTGTAAATTTCATTGTAAATATTACAAAATGTAAAAAAATACGTGATTGTTAACAAAATGCCTATAGTGGCACTTTGTTTTTTATACCAAAATTAAGTTAACAAAAAACACAACTTGGAGGCATGCAATGCGTGCACTATTAATTACAACACTTACAGCAGGGGCTTTAGTACTTTCTGGCTGTCAATCAACTGGTAATAACATCGGTGGTATGGAGTACGACAAATCTGCTATTGGTGGTTTGATCGGTGCAGCAGCGGGCTATGGTTTGTCTCGTGGTAATGCAAACTCATCTGCACAAAACAATCGTGCAGCAGCAATTGGTGCGCTTTTAGGTGCGGGTACTGGTCTTTATTTAGACAATAAAGAAAAGAAATTACGCCAACAAATGCAGGGTACTGGTGTAGAAGTTAACCGTAATCCAGATGGTTCTGTTGCTTTAGTTATGCCAGGTAGTATTACATTTGATACCAACAAGTCATCAATTAAACCGAACTTCTACGGTACTTTAAATAAAGTTGCACAAACTTTAATGGAAGACAACAAGAGTGTAATTCTTGTAACGGGTTATACCGATAATACAGGTAATGATTCAATCAATATTCCATTGTCTCAAAACCGTGCGTACTCAGTTGCAAACTACCTTAAAGGTAAAGGCGTGCAAAGCCGTATTGATACTCAAGGTTATGGTTCACAAAACCCAATCGCAGATAACTCAACTGCAGCGGGTCGTGAACAGAACCGTCGTGTAGAAATCAGCATTTATGCGGCAAACTAATATGCAACAAACCAAGAAATCGCAATAAAAGTAACGTATTTTTTGGTTGAAGGCATTGAGTTGAAAGCATTGAAAAGGAGTCATGGTTCGCTATGATTCCTTTTTTTATTTTCCAAATTTTTGCTTAAATCTTATCAATTTGTTTAGGCATGAGGTTAAGGTTTTTTATCATTATAACTAAAGTCGATGCGGTGACAGTCTTTCTTCTTGCTGCAATGAGTTATCCGTTATGATGGCTTTGGGTGATAGCTTTTGGTTAAGCTTTCGCCACTTGATCACCAGTCAACTGAATAACAACAACTCATAACAAAATAGAGTATTGAAATAAGAAGGTTTGAAACTAAAGCAGAATTTAACTGAAATGATTTTTATCTGGTTTTTATATTGGAAAAATTCAAATTAAGCATTTTGCAACTCTACTTTAGATGACTATAATCGAGCTCGAAGTTTTTAGAGGATGAACAATGTCGAAAGCAAGTCAACTGAATGACAAGCAACTTGAAGCCATGAAATATACTCAAGGACCCTTGTTAGTACTTGCAGGGGCGGGTTCAGGTAAAACCTCAGTAATTACAAGAAAAATTGCGTATTTGGTCCAGCAGTGTGGGATTCCTGCGCATCGAATTACCGCAATGACCTTTACCAATAAAGCTGCACGTGAAATGAAAGAACGTGTGGGTAAGTTGTTAGGTAAAGAAGAAGGGAAAGGGCTTTCAGTTTCGACCTTCCATACCTTTGGTTTAAATTTATTACGAATTGAGCTGAAAAATACCCCACTTAAAAATAATTTCTCAATCCTTGATGCAGATGACTGTAAGCGTATTCTTATGGACTTGATGCATCGTGATAATTTATCGGGTGCTGAAAGCAAAGAATTGATTGCTAAAGCCATGAAGAAAATTTCTGATTGGAAAAATGATTTGATTGTGCCTGAGCAAGCACATACGACTTGTGAAACACCAGAAGATGTGCAGTTTGCCCACTTGTATCAATTATATGAACGAAATTTACGTGCTTATAACGCTGTAGATTTTGATGATCTGATCGTGATGCCAACACGTCTCTTACAAGACAATGCAGAAGTTCGTGATCGTTGGCAAAACCGGGTTCGCTATCTACTCGTGGATGAGTATCAAGATACCAATACCGCGCAATATATTTTGGTAAAATTATTGGTCGGTGTGATGGGGCAGTTCACCGCTGTAGGTGATGATGACCAATCCATTTATGCATGGCGTGGCGCAAAGCCTGAAAATATGGCATTGCTAAAAGAAGATTTCCGCAATTTAAAAGTGATTAAACTGGAGCAAAATTACCGTTCTACCAGTCGTATTTTAAAAGCCGCGAACCATGTCATTGAAAATAATCCACATATCTTTGATAAAAAGTTGTGGAGTGATAAAGGTCATGGTGAAGTCATTAGAATCATCACCTGTCGTAATGATGATGATGAATCTGAACGTGTGGTAAAAGACCTGCTCACGCATAAATTGATGAATGGTAAAAACTGGAAAGATTATGCGGTGTTGTATCGCGGAAATTTCCAAGCACGTGTATTGGAAACTCAGCTACGTCAAATGCAGATTCCATACAAGCTCTCTGGTGGTCAATCTTTCTTTGGTCGTGCAGAAATTAAAGATGTGATGAGCTACTTACGCATCATCATTAACCCTGAAGATGACAGTGCTTTCCTTCGTATTATCAATACGCCTAAACGTGCAATTGGCCCAGTAACACTTGAGAAGTTAGGTCTTTTTGCCCAAGAAAATCATTTATCACTGTTGGCTGCGGCAAGTGATCAACGCTTAACTATGGTGATGCCGAAAAAGGCCACCACACAATTGGCTGAGTTTGCTGGCTTTATCAATGATTTCACTCGTGAATTGTTAGATGACGATGAACCTGTTCCTAAAATTCGTCAAATGATGAATGATGCAGGCTATATCGATTATTTACGTGAAACGGCTGCAACGCCTGCACAAGAAAAAACCAAGATTGATAATGTGGAGATGCTCTATACCAGTATTCAAAGCTTAATCAATCGTGCTGAAGATGTAGATGAAAAGAACATTGAAAGTGTGATTCGTAAAATGGTGTTGCTGGATATGCTTGAGCAACAACAGGAAGATGAAGACACTGATAAGGTCAACCTGCTGACATTACATGCATCTAAAGGTCTGGAATTTCCATTTGTTTATATTATGGGCTTAGAGGAAGAGCTTCTGCCACATAAGAACTCTATTGCCGCTGAAACGATCGAAGAAGAACGCCGTTTAATGTATGTAGGCATTACCCGTGCACAACAAGGTTTGACCTTAACTTTGGCTGAGCAGCGTAAAAATGGTGGGCAAATGAAACAAATGACCCCAAGCCGCTTCTTAGATGAATTACCACAAGATGAGTTGGATTGGTTAGGTCGTAAGAAAAAATTAGCTGAAAATGTTGATCCTAAGCAACAGGCACAGCAATATTTACAAAACTTAAAAGCGTTATTAAAACGTTAATTTTTTAAATCAGTTCTTTTATTTTTCTTTCGATTTGCTTTTAAACAGATCGGAAGACATAGAAGAACCTTTAACAGCTTTATTTAACCAAGGATTTCAATATGAAAGTTCAAGTAAAAGTACTTGATCAACGTTTAGGTCAAGAATGGCCAATGCCAACATATGCAACAACAGGTTCAGCGGGTTTGGACTTACGTGCATGTGTTGAAGAAGCAATTCAAATTGAACCTGGTCAAACTGTGTTGGTTAAAACAGGTATGGCCATTTATATTGAAGATACTAATTTTGCTGGTCTGGTTTTACCACGTTCGGGCTTGGGCCATAAGCATGGGATCGTATTGGGCAATTTGGTTGGCTTAATTGATTCAGATTATCAAGGCGAATTGATGGTTTCTGTTTGGAATCGTGGTCAAACCACCTTTACTTTAGAGCCAGGTGAGCGTTTAGCACAGTATGTTTTAGTGCCTGTAGTTCAAGCGCAATTTGATATTGTAAGCGAATTTGAAGCGACTGAACGTGGTGCTGGTGGTTTTGGTCACACTGGGAAGAACTAGATTTCTCTCATTATTTTAAAGCCTGATTTATCAGGCTTTTTTAGTATTATGTTTATTTGTAACAAAAAGTATGTATAACGCTGTATATAAAATTGAATATATTATCAAGAGTTTTTTAGTATATTGCATTTGACCCGATATAAATATTCTCATATAAATGAATTGCTTGCTTATCATTAGAGCGATAAAGCTGACGAAATAAAGGGTTAAGCAAATAGAAGTTTTGCTTATGAAAAAGATGAATGATTTTCCTTTTCAGATTTTCCGCGCCTATGATATTCGTGGAAAAGTTGAAATGATGCCACCTGAATTGATTCAGGCAATCGCATATGCTTTAGTTGATCAACTGATTGAAAAGGGTCAATCAAAAATCACCTTAGGATACGATGCACGATTAAGTAGTCCTGCATATGCTCAAATTATCAAACAGGTATTTCAAAATAAAGACATTGAAGTCACTGAAATAGGTTGTTGTGCTACGCCACAATTGTACTTTGCTGCAAGAAATACGCAGGGCAATGGCATTATGGTGACAGCGAGTCATAATCCAAAAACCGACAATGGTATTAAATGGATTATGCAGTTTGAGCCACCGTCTCCTGAAATGATTCAAAACATAGGCACTCAAGCAAAAAGTTATCTGCAAAGTGAGCAGTTTCCATTGCTTGATACAGGATCGTTTGTTCAAACAGCGGCTCATCAAATTAAATCTGAATTTTGTTTATCCTATAAATCTGCATTATTAAAAGATATTCACTTAACCCGACCGCTCAAAGTCGTGATTGATGGCTTAAATGGTTCCGCAGGCTTTTGTGCTAATCTTGTTTTAAAAAAATTGGGCTGTGAGGTGATTGCATTACGCTGTAATGCTGATGGAAACTTCCCTGACCATGCACCAGATCCTTCACAAGCCACACATTTAGAATTATTACGACAAAATGTACTCAATCATCAGGCAGACATTGGTATCGCTTTAGATGGTGATGGTGATCGCGTGGTTTTATTGGATGAAAATGCCCATATTATTTCAGCGGATCGGCTTTTAGCATTGTTTGCCCAAATGTGTTTAAAAGATCATCCACAGCATGAAATTGTGTTTGATGTGAAATGTTCATCTATGGTACGTCAAGTGGTTGAACGTTTGGGCGGTCAAGCCAAGATGATTCGAACTGGTAGCAGTTTTTTACGCAAATACATGTCGCAATCAAAAGGCCAGGCTGTCTTTGGTGGTGAGTACGCAGGTCATTATGTATTTAATGATGGGCGTGGACTTGGTTATGACGATGGTCTATATGCTGCCTTACGTGTGATGGAATACTTATGTGGTTTCCCTCAAGCAACATTGTCTGAAATCTTAGCTTGTTATCCAGATCGTTTTTATACTGAAGATACCTATATCAGTACCCATCGTACTGATCCGAAAATTGTTTTGAATGAGATCGAACAGCTCAGTCAACAATTTGGTGCTGAGCTGAGTAAAATCGATGGTGTTCGCCTTGATTTTGAGCATGGTTTTGGCATTATTCGGGCATCAAATACAGGTGAATATTTTACCGTACGTTTTGATGCAGATTGTCCAAATTGTTTAAATGAAATTCGTCAGACATTTGCGTCTATGCTCAGTGATCGTTATCCTATGATCGCCCAAGATATTCTACAGGCACACTGATTTCTTGCATCATCCATATTCATCAGTCTAATTCCTACAGCTCACTAAGGAGAGGCGAATGCCACATCAGCATACTGGCATCGACAAAGCGCAAATATTGACAGAGGCTTTGCCATATATTCAACGATTTTCAGGTAAAACACTCGTTGTAAAATATGGTGGCAATGCAATGACTGATCCAGAGTTGGAAAGCTCATTTGCTCGCGATATCGTTTTACTCAAAACTGTAGGTTTAAATCCGATTGTCGTACATGGTGGTGGTCCACAAGTAGATTCATTGCTTAAACAGTTGGGCCGTGAGTCTGATCGTATTGATGGAATGCGGGTAACGGATCCTGCAACCATGGAAGTGGTCGAGATGGTTTTAGGCGGCAGCGTCAATAAATCTATCGTTAATCTGATTAATCAGCATGGTGGACGTGCCATTGGTTTAACGGGTAAAGACGGTAATTTATTGCGTGCTCAAAAGCTCTTGATGGAAAAGACACTTGCAGATGGTACAGTCACGCAAATTGACTTGGGTCTAGTTGGGGAAGTGACTGGGGTTAAAACTGACGTTTTAGAAATGTTTACCCAAAGTGATTTTATTCCAGTGATTGCGCCTTTAGGTGTAGATGAAGACGGTCAAACTTATAATATCAATGCAGACTTAGTCGCAGGTAAAGTGGCAGAAGCTTTGGGCGCGGAAAAATTGATTCTATTGACCAATATATCAGGTGTTTTAGATGAAAATAAAAACCTCCTGACTGGACTAAGTACTCAAGAAGTCGATCGTCTCATTGAAACTGGGGTGATTTACGGGGGGATGATTCCTAAAGTGGGTTGTGCCTTAGATGCGGTTAAAGGTGGGGTTGTGAGTGCGCACATTGTAGATGGGCGGGTACCTCATGCAACACTCTTAGAAATCTTTACCGATCATGGTGTAGGAACGTTAATTACCAACCGTGCCAAGCCTCAGAAATAATTTTTAATCAGTACATTATTTTTCTTCAAAAGCCAGTGTAAAACATTGGCTTTTTTGTTTTGCCGATTTTATTTCAAATTAACCATTCATAGCGTGTTTTTAAACGGTCATTTTTTCGTCATATAAGTGTCATCGGGATTGCCTAGTGTAAGTAAAAGCTCAAGGAGTCGAAAATATGTTCGCAAAATTAAATCAGTATCGTCAGAACTTCCAGAACTTAAATTTACCGTTACCAAAACCTAAAAAAGCACAATCACAATATAAATTTGAATGGGTTGAAGACCTGAAACAACTCAAAGAAGTACAAAAATTTCGTGCAGTACAATTCGCAGATCAGTTTGGCATTACATTTGAAAATGGATTAGATCAAGATTTATATGACCTTGATTGTGAGCATGCGGTATTACGTGATAAATGGAGCAATGAGATTGTTGCCTATACACGTCTGAAGTTGATTCAGGGGCATGAGCTTGCACGTAGTTATAGCGCACAAGAATTTGATGTTTCTCAACTTTCACATCTATCCAATATTGTGGAAATAGGCCGTACGTGTGTACATCCGCGTTATCGTAATGGACGTGCATTGTCGATGTTGTGGTTAAATTTGGTTCCGACAGTGCTATGGAAAATGAAAGCAAAACACTTAATGGGATGTGTCAGTATCCGTTTGGAAGACAATAAGGCACGTGCTTACTATACGCATCAGCATTTGAAGAAAATGACTGCCAAACAGTCGATTGATATAAAGGCAAATCCCGCTTTTGAACCGAGCCATCCAGAGTATAGCTTTCCACAAGATGAACGAATTCCAAAGTTGTTTGATGTCTATTTGAAAATGAATGCGCGTTTATCGAAACAGGCATATCACGATGAAGCATTTAATTGTTTAGATTATTTTGTCTTTTTAGATGTCAATGAAATTGCCAAAAACTTTGTTTTAAACAAAATGGTTAATCGCTGAGTGTCCGAAAAATAAGGGGACTTAGAGTTTGATATCCTAAAAGTACCCAAATCATTTTGCTGATCTGGGTTAGGTCATGGGTATAATATGCATCTGTTTGCAGTTATTTTCAGTTATTGAGATTTGCAAGCAGCTGTGTAGTCATGCACAATATTCTTATAAATAAAATGTTGTATGAATACACTATGTGCCAATTGCTTGGAATGAACTGCGCTGCTCCCACTGATATTACTTTTTCGTTTCGTGGGTTTTCTCAACGTGCAGGAATAACCTCTGATCATTCTGATGGGTTTGGTATTGCCTTTTTTGAAGATAAAGCATGTCGTTTATTTGTCGACAATCAATCTGCAGTCTTGTCACCGATTGCTGAACTGGTACGTAACTATCCAATCAAATCACGGAATGTGATTGCGCATATTCGCAAAGCAACTCAAGGTAAAATCACCTTAGAAAACTCCCACCCCTTTATTCGTGAGTTATGGGGTAGACAGTGGATTTTTGCGCACAATGGTGATTTACATAACTTTCATCCACATTTGTCAGGGCGTTTTACCCCTGTAGGCAGTACCGACAGTGAGCTGGCATTTTGTTATTTGCTTGAACAACTGGTTTTAAGATTTGGTTATTTTGAACCGAGTTTAAATGATGTATTTGCCTTGCTTGAAGAAATTTCACCTAAAATTGCAGAATATGGCACTTTTAATTTTTGCCTCTCCAATGGACAAGCATTGTTTAGTTATGCGACAACGAAGCTGCATTGGATTGTACGCGAGTATCCATTTACATATGCACGCTTGGTCGATATTGATGTCGATATTGATTTTAGTCAATTTACGACAAAAGAAGATCGTGTTGCCGTGATTACCACAGAGCCATTAACTCAAAATGAAGTTTGGACCGCATACCAACCTGGTGAGATGATTTTATTTAAAGATGGTCAAGTGATAAAAACAGCAACAACACATGTTGAAAGACTTGCTCGTGAGGCTGCTGATCCAAGTTTGGTTAGAGTCACCAAGGCAGATCAATATTAGTTTGATCTGAATGAATTCATATGATGATTGGGGGGAGGTGTTATTCGCTAACTCCATGTTTTTCAAGTATAAATCATTGTAAAAATAAAAAACAATTCAATTTAACTAGCCCATTCAGGTTTTTATAGGTGCTTTTGTACTAGCTATAGATGCAAGAATTATCTTAGATCGATAGCAATTTCCTTATCATTCGGTTACAGGGTTTTTTTCACTAAATCCTGTAAAAATTACTTCGAATTATTTATTGTAAATCGCATTATTTTGAATGATCAAAGTCTCATATTAAATTGTATAGGATGGTCATCTTTGATACTTAACGGAGTATTTTTATGCTACTACAACAAACAGAAGACAATCAAAATAATAATGTTTAATCATATTCTCTTGAAAAAAATGAGTAATAATATCGTTATAATTGTTTAAATATTAAAGTTGTTTCATAAATCAAAAAATGATTATGTGGCATGAATCATATTGGTATTGAAAGTTCCTTCTCGCTTTGGGAGAAGGCTAGGATGAGGGCGCTTTTATGTTGATTTATGGTTTTAAAAAGGACTTATGAAAGAAGTCTATTATATAAAATTGTCGTGATAAAATTTATATTTCAACTCTTTTAAGAGTAAATCATGAAATAAGCGGAATAAAAATAGAAAATAAATTTCACTTGAATAAAGAAATTATTTAAAAATATAACAAAATCACAAAAGAATATTTTTTCTTATTTTGCAAAAATGATTGAGTGATTTTATCACGAGAAATCGTGTTGAAAATAGTAAGTAAAATATCATTTGAGTGGTTGTTTAAAATTTTTAGATTACACATTCATAATCATTTATTCATTCTAAATAATAAATATAGACAATCAATAAAATTATTTAAACTTAATAATTGGTTAAAAAATATCTTACTCTTTTAGTGCGGATTAAAATATTATCTAAGTATAAACAATAACTTAATTTATTTCATAGTTTTTTTAATGAATCCCGACTAATACAGTTCATTTTTATTTATAGAGATAGCCGTTAATATGGTTGCTGAAGGTCAAGACATTATTTTAAGGTGATCGTATGAAGATGAGATGGATTCCAGAATATAATACGGGTATCGATGTGATCGACGATCAACATAAACGGATTTTGGATTATATCAATGAAATTGATGAAATCGGTATGGCAACGGATCGTACTCGTATTAAGCAAATTCTTGATAATATTATTGACTATACACAATCCCATTTTACCTTTGAAGAAAGCTTACAAGAAGAAGCGGGTTATAAATACCGTGTTCCTCATAAACGCGTACATGACTTATTTATTAAACGTATCGAAAGTTATCGTACCAGTTTTGAAGAAGGGCATTCTATAGAAAAAGAATTGCATGAAGTATTGTCTAAATGGTTAATTAATCATATTCAGCATGATGATGCAGATTATGTAGGGGCTGTAAAATTAAATATGATGGGGATCATTAAAGAAAACGAAAAGAAAAAAGGCAAAAATTGGTTTGCAAGATTTTTTTCATAATTTACAGGCATTTTATGATTGTGAAATTATGGGAATCACCAGCTCTCTAACTAAAAAAATTCAGAGGGGATAAAAAGAAATAACAAAGATTATAACAATATCTAGCGCAGCAAATCATCGAGGGGTGATTTGCTTTTTTCTTTTAAGCTTTGATTTTCAGCATCGACAAAGGCAAAATAGCAGAACTTTTTACGAAACACCTCATGCAGGATTATTCTATGTCACGATGGTTATCGCCGCTCATGGCATTTTGTTTATCATTTATGATTATCGCAGGTTTAGCTCCAAGTCTGGGTATTCAAATTGATCGACAAATTGATTTTTGGATATTGTGGTTAGTGTCAATGCTGGTGTTGGCATTGCCGATTACTTATTTAGAAGTTGCTTTAGCAAAGCGTTCTAAAACAACTGCACTCAATGCCTTGTCTAGCTTAACTCGTGATGCTGATGCATCACAATCGTGGCGTATTGTGGGTTGGCTGGCTGTTATTTTTATTCCATTCTTAGCGGGTGGGATTTTATCGAATATCAGTCAAAGTGCTGTGCAGATTGCGAATTTACCGATAGAAGGCCATCTGTTATTTGCAGGTGTCGCTGTGGTGGCTTTTGCTTTGTCTTTTGCGCCTCGTCAAATTTTAGTGGGTTTGATCACGATAGGCGTGCTGCTTTCTTTAATCCTTGCACAGATTTTCGGTACACACTTACAGGCTTGGCATGTTACTCCTGTAGAGTTTAAGGAGTGGGGCAATGCAACGATTTTAGCCCTTGTGGCCACAGGTCTCGGTTTAGGCTTGTATTGGCAAACTAGCTTGTTGAATGTTCAACAGAATAATGAGGCATCTAAAACAGCTTTACCGATTTGGATTGCGCAATTGGTTGCTGTGATTGCCTTTGGTTTTTTTGCGGCTTCAGCACAAATCCCTGCGTATACTTTATTATTTACTGCAGTCATTTCAGCCGCGTTATTATTACAACTAGGCAAAGAACAGTTAGCTCAACGTCAAGTCGCAATACTTATTCAATTTGTAGTGTTGTTGCTGGGATTGTTCACTTGGGCAATTCCAAACATTGCAGTGCTGTTTAATCCATTGCTGATGATTTGGGGCTTGGTCATTTGCTTGATTTATTCGATCTTTGTGGGTTGGATCATGAAAATCAGCCATCTACGTAAAGCAATCAATTTTAGTTCAGAAGCATTTTATAATATTTGGCGTATTGCGGTACGAATTGTTTTACCTTTGAGTATTGTGTTGGCATTGGTATCCTATATTGGACAGTTAATTTAAGGGTCAAGGTGAATCTCGTGGCAAAGATTTGGGTGGCATATGCTGCCGAAAAGCAACAATTTCACATTGAGTTACAATTTTCTCAAGGCATGACGATTGCCGATGCAATTGCGCAAAGTGGATTGGCGCAACAAGTAGAATTACCTGAAAATTTTAGTTTCGGTATTTTCGGAGTGAAAATAAAAGCGCAATCGCATTTGCTACAAGCAGGTGATCGTGTTGAAATTTATAGAGCTTTAACGATTAATCCAAAAGATATTCGTCGCAATCGCGCAAAAGCAAATCCTGTCGGACGTTACTGCCGTGGCAATCGCTATCAACAATTGTTATTTAAATAAGGCGTTATTTACAATAATCGCTTTAAACAATTGAATGCATATGAAAAACCCCTCATTGAGGGGTTTCTTTTTATCGCAAAGTGTCTATAGTGGGGGCGCATTCAATATTGCTTCTTTAGAAGCAGGTAAACCAGGTTGAGACTCAGGAATGGTTTCTAAACCTTCAATTTTGTTTACGACACCTGATTGATCAAAATAAACCTTTAAATGTTGGCCATGTGCTGCGGGAATCTTCGCTTTTTTCGCGTAAGTTCCTGGGATATAGTTGTAAATGTAATCCCATCGTCCTGGATTCAATGGATCTGAGACTGTTGGGCTACCCAACAAGAACTGTACTTGTTGGTAGGTCATACCGACTTGAATTTTTGAAGCTTGAGCTTGGGTTAACGGTGTTCCCTGAGGAATATCGACTTTGTATACTCCAAATACAGAACAACCACCAAGTAAAGAAGCGACGAATAACGTCAGCATGATTTTTTGCATTTTGCTACACTATCCCAAATTAATTATGATGCAATTGATCCAAGGATAGATCATACTGCATCTCAACTCTGTTGCATATTCCAACTTAAAATTTGTTGAGAGACCTTTTTATATGCCTATTTCAAATCAAGATTTACGCAAAGCTGGACTTAAAGTTACCCTACCACGAATCAAGATTTTGGAATTATTAGAAAATTCAAGACAACACCACTTGAGCGCGGAAGACATTTATAAAACATTACTCGAACAAGGTGAAGATGTCGGTCTAGCGACCGTATATCGTGTGTTAACACAATTTGAAGCTGCTGGAATTATCCAGCGCCATCATTTCGAAAACAATCATTCTGTTTTTGAAATTATGCAAGAAGATCATCATGATCATTTGGTTTGTCAAAATTGTAATAAAGTCGTTGAATTTACTAATGAAACCATCGAGCATGAGCAACATTCGGTAGCTGAGAAACACGGCTTTCAATTGACTGGACATTCTTTGAATCTGTACGGTTATTGTGATGAACCTGCATGTCAGGAAGCTTATCGTAAGCGCTAGAATCACATAAATACAACAAATGAAGAGGGGGCTTAACTAAGCCCCCTCTTTTTATATCAGCTTATTTTTTGCTTTTGAACTATTGTCCATCAAAGGTGAGTTTGCTATTTGAATTGAGTAGCTGTGCACCACCTTCTTCATCCAATTTGATTTGTAGACGTAAATCATTTGGAGAATCAGCATGTTTAAGTGCGTCTTTATAGGTAATTTGTCCCGCTTTATAGAGGTCAAATAACGCTTGGTCAAATGTCTGCATACCTAATTCACGAGAGCGCTTCATCAAATCCTTAATTTCATGTACATCACCTTTACGGATTAAGTCTGAAACTAACGGTGAGTTGATGAGAATTTCAATTGCAGCACGACGAGAATTACCGTCTGGTGTTGGAATCAATTGTTGCGCAACCATGGCTTTGAGGTTAAGTGATAGATCCATAAACAACTGGCTATGACGGTCAGACTCAAAGAAGTGAATAATCCGGTCAATTGCTTGGTTGGCGTTGTTGGCATGCAGTGTGGCAAAGACTAAGTGGCCTGTTTCAGCAAAGGCAATGGCATAGTCCATAGTTTCACGAGAGCGGATCTCACCAATCAAGATCACATCTGGTGCTTGACGCAAAGTATTCTTAAGCGCAATTTCAAAAGAATCTGTATCAATTCCCACTTCACGTTGGGTAATAATACATCCTGCATGTTCGTGTACAAATTCAATTGGGTCTTCAATGGTGATGATATGACCTTTAGAATTTTGATTGCGATAACCAATGATGGACGCAAGCGAAGTTGATTTACCTGTTCCTGTTGCACCAACAAAGATGATGATCCCACGTTTTGTCATTGCAAGATCTTTAAGAATAGGTGGTAATTTAAGCTCATCCATGGTCGGAATTTGAGTTTCAATACGACGCAAAACCATTCCAGGCATATCACGTTGTTGAAAAGCGCTGACACGGAAACGCGCAGTTTTATCGCGATTGGTAATGGCAAAGTTACATTCACGGGTCTCAGCAAATTCTTTACGCTGCTTTTCACTCATAATAGAGTTAAGCAATTGCATAATAATTTCGCCGTTTAACTTGGTTTTTACCACAGGAACAATTTGACCATTAATTTTCATTGATGGTTCAACATCGGCGGTAATAAATAAGTCTGATGCTTTTTGCTCAATCATCATGTTGAGCAAGTCATTAAAGTCCATCTTTTTTAAACCTCAATAATCCATTTTATAAGAATGATTCTGGTTGTTTTGCTACATTTCTTGCAACTTGAGGACTAATAACACCTTTGGCGACCAGCGTTTTTAAACTCTGATCCAATGTGGTCATACCATAGTTTGCACCGGTTTGAATTGCTGAATACATCTGTGCAACTTTGTTTTCACGAATCAAGTTACGAATTGCAGGAATACCAATCATGATTTCATGTGCTGCAACTCGTCCGCCACCATTCTTTTTCAGCAGAGTTTGTGAAATAACCGCTTGTAATGATTCTGATAACATGGCACGGACCATGTCTTTTTCTTCAGCAGGGAATACGTCAATCACACGGTCAATGGTTTTTGCCGCTGATGTGGTGTGTAGTGTACCGAAAACCAAGTGACCTGTTTCTGCTGCTGTTAAAGCCAGGCGAATGGTTTCAAGGTCACGCATCTCACCAACCAAGATAATGTCAGGGTCTTCACGTAATGCAGAACGCAGTGCTTCATTAAAGCCATGTGTATCTCGATGCACTTCACGTTGGTTGATAAGGCACTTTTTAGATTGGTGAACAAATTCGATTGGATCTTCGACCGTTAAAATATGGTCATAGCGACTGTCATTAATAAAGTCAATCATAGAGGCCAATGTGGTTGATTTACCGGAACCTGTTGGACCTGTTACAAGGATCAAACCACGTGGTAACTCACAAAGATCCTTAAAGATTTGTCCTAAACCTAAATCTTCCATGGTCAATACTTTGGAAGGAATGGTACGAAATACAGCACCCGCACCACGGTTTTGGTTGAATGCGTTGACACGGAAACGGGCAATACCTGGAACTTCAAATGAGAAGTCAGTTTCTAATTGTTCTTCAAAATCACGACGTTGTTTATCATTCATGATGTCATAAACCAGTCTGTGAACTTCTTTATGTTCCAGTGCTGGTAAATTGATACGACGGACCTCACCATCGACACGAATCATCGGTGGCATACCTGCTGAAAGGTGTAAGTCAGATGCACCGTTTTTGACGGAAAACGCCAATAATTCTGTAATATCCATAATGTCCCCGAATAAAAACCTATTTGCCTAGGGGGGTGTAGATTATTCATCTATGCTTGCGACTAAGCCTGTTTTTTAGGGTTACTAGGCGCGAAGTACGAAATTTAGTTATTCTAAATGATGAGAAACATCGTTTCGCAAGGTAACACGCAATAAAAAAACAGTAAAAAACTTAGCTTCGCCTTGCGCTAAGAACAAAGCAATACTTTGTTCTTGCTCAGGTTGTGGCTAAAATTATCTCAAACTGCGTTATGAAATTTGAAAATAGTCTTGCTATTCTCTACATTCCATTCCTTGTTTGCTCAATTTTAGCCTACAACGCAAGCTATTTATGAACGATCAACACACCCTCATTATTTTGTAGAATAATAAGGCCTTTCACTCAGCATAACCAACAATTTCATTGCTTGGAAGCTGAAATTTTTATGAAATGAGAACCTTGTCAATGAATGATCTAAATCAAGCTCGAAATCATGTACTCGCGCAAATTCAGCAGGCCTGTTTGGCTGCAAATCGAGATGTGAGTCAGGTACAGTTGTTGGCAGTTTCCAAGACACATCCAAGTACACTATTAAAAGAAATGTATGCTACGGGTCAGCGTGCTTTTGGCGAGAATTATTTACAAGAAGCGCTCGAAAAAATTGAAGATTTAAAAGATTTAGAGATCGAATGGCACTTTATTGGTCATGTGCAGCGCAATAAAACCAAGCATCTTGCTGAAAAGTTTGCGTGGGTGCATGGAGTTGATCGTTTTATCATTGCAGAGCGTCTCTCAAATCAACGAGAAGCTACTCAAACGCCATTAAATATTTGCTTGCAAGTCAATATTGATGCACAAGACAGTAAAGATGGTTGTCAGCCTGATGATGTGGCAGATCTGGTGAAACAAATCAGTCAATTAAAGAATTTAAAGTTACGTGGTTTAATGGTGATTCCTGCACCTGATCATCCGCAAGCATTTAGTGATGCAAAGCAATTATTTGATCAGGTTAAAGTTCATCATGCGCATGCTGAAGATTGGGATACGTTGAGCATGGGGATGTCTGGAGATATGGTGGAAGCCATTGCCGCAGGGTCAACCATGGTACGTATCGGGACGGCTTTGTTTGGTGCACGAGATTATTCAAGTCAGCGTTAAAGGTTGTAGCGAAATCGGCGAGGAGGCTGACTTAATTTTCGCTGGGTGTAAGTTTATTTTAATTTAGATTTAATGCTGTAAACGTATAAGGCATCAATAATTCTAATCCGTTGAGATTGTTGATGACTATTTTTCATGTACTTATTCTTGCCATCATACAAGGGTTTGCAGAACTGCTGCCTGTATCCAGTTCAGCGCATGTGATTGTGGCTGAAAAATTGATGGGTTTTGACCCATCAGCGCCTGATATGACGTTTTTATTGGTGATGCTACATACAGGAACCATGTTTGCGGTCATTGTGTATTTTTGGAAGTCTTGGCGCACAACCTATTTTTCGTCATGGGATCGTTTTAAAAAACAAGCATGGTTTGTGATTGTTGCAACAGGCATCACGGGCGTACTTGGATTAGCGTTGCAATCGATGATCAAACATGTTTTTTTTGCTGGGGCAAACCACTTTGAAATTGAGCAATTGTTTAGCAATTCAAAATTAATGGCTGCTGCTTTAGCTTCTGCTGGTGTATTGATTATTTTATCCTCTCGATTAGATCGTGGACAGGCTGGTGATGTGACGATGAAAAGTGCGGCATGGATTGGTGCAGTTCAAGCTTTATGCTTGCCGTTCCGTGGTTTTTCACGTTCAGGTGCAACAATTTCAACAGGATTATTCTTAGGTGTCGCTCGCCAAAAAGCGGAAGAGTTTAGTTTTGCCTTGGCAGTGGTGTTAACCCCAGCGGTGATTGTAAAAGAGCTTTATCGATTGCTACATGCCGAGAATTTTCAAAGTATTCATTTAGCTCAACTGCTTTTACCCAGCATGTTTGGGATGCTGTTTAGCTTTATTGCAGGTCTTGTTGCTTTAAAATGGCTATCGAGTTGGCTTGAACATGGCCGCTGGCATTTCTTTGGTATTTATTGTCTGATTTTTTCAGCTGTCGTTTTACTCATCGGTTAAATATAGGCTTTCAAATACTGACTTTTCAATATGTCACTCTTTTTAATATCTCACTTTAAATTTAAGCGTTCAATCCAGTGTGAAAATATTGAACGCTATGGGTCATTTTTCCTATTAGTATTAGACTTCTTTGCTTAAGTCGAGTACAAAAATAATGCGGAATTATATGTATAGCGAATGATTTTTAAGAGTGATAGGGAAGTTTATGTCTGCATATTATCAATTGATTCAGCGTCATATCGATGAGCAGGGTGTAGTGACTGCACATTATCAATCGACACATCATGCTCAAGGGGCTTGGAATGCGCATGAGCAACATATGGCACCAGCGACAGGGGTTATTTGTGCTGAATTAGAGCAGTTTTCACCTCGAAATGATGTTCGAATTGGTCGTATAAGTTTAGATATTCTTGGATTAATTGCGGGTGGTGAATTTTATATTCGGACAAAAGTGATTCGTGCTGGCAAGACCATTGAACTGATTGAATCCGAAATGGTCACACAAGGTAAAATAAGCATTGTGGCGAGAACTTGGCGCATGATGACCAATAATAGTCAAATTGTTGCAGGTTTAGAGGATCAATCTATTGGTACGCCTGAACAGTTACCAATTTGGGATGAAATACGTCAATGGCCTGGTGGCTATATTCATTCGATTGAAGCAAGGACTGAGCAACGTCGACAAGGAGCTGGTATTGTGTGGCTTAGCAATACTTTGGATATGGTTGAAGGTCGACCGACATCGTCATTTGTGAAGTTAATGGGAATGGTCGATACTGCAAATGGTGTCGTGGCGAGACAAACACCCCCTTTTAATTGGGGCTTTCCAAACTTAGATTTACAAATTCATTTATATCGTTTGCCTCAAGGTCAATGGTTAGGTTTAGAAACCGTACAACAATATGGTGACGATGGTATTGGTTTAACCAGTTCCGTCTTACATGATATTTATGGGCCATTTGGACGTAGTGAACAGATTCTAACTCTAAGACCTATACAAGCTGAGTAGTTGCATCAATGAAATCAAAAACTGTATTTCTACATACAGTTTTTTGATTTGTGTTGGTATTTATTCTTTTGAATAGTAATTAGATTTTTACATTGGCTAAGATAAATCACTATAAAAAAACAATTCTATGTACTGGTAAAATGAAGCTGATGAGTATCCGTTTAAGCATTTGGAATTTACTTTAGGGCAAACTATTCAGTTAACTTTTTTAAAATATACTCAACAATTCTAGATGTAATATGATCCTCAATTTGACTATACTGATTTGAATAAAATTTAAAAACTGGAAATAGAATATGTATAAATCCAAACTATTATTATGGTTATGTCTTTGTGCTTTAATCAGTGCTTGTAGTACTGCAAAATATTCTTCAACTCAGGATGCTACTTCGCAAGAAATCGAATCTGCACCTTCACCTACCTCAGCAACAGCTAAGGCTGCACCAGCGCCAATTTCCAACCAAAATCGAGTAAAGTCGGAAGAGCGTTTGGGAACGAAATGGGGAGATGACGTGAGTTCGTATGTGACTCAAGTTGATTTAAAACGTTTAAGTAGTCATCCTATTGATGAAACTCAAATTCGTTATGCCAGTAAGCAATTTTCAGGACGCAGTATTAACAGCATTTCTTTAGCCGCTGGAAAAATTAGCTTTTCTGTTGTGGATGATCGTGGGCGAATTTTACCACTGTATCGCGATGGTGAGCGTTATTATCTCTCAGCCCGTGATGGACAAAGCTATCAATTGCGTTATGCCAATACCAGTAGCCAAACCTTTGAAGTTGTTGCAAGTGTCGATGGCCTAGATGTTCTTAATGGAAGTAAAGCTTCACGTTCAAATAGTGGTTATGTGTTAAGACCTTATAGCTCATTTGCGATTGAAGGTTTTAGAAAAAGTAACTCATCTGTAGCTTCATTTATTTTTAGTAAGCCAAATGATGCTTATGCTGCCAACTCTGCCAGTGGTTCTATTCAAAATACTGGTGTGATTGGTACAGTGGTGTATGAGTTAAAAGCACCTAAATACGATCTACCCAAAAAATCTAAGGATACTTATGCGCCCGCACCAAATGCCTTTCCTGCGGATTAATTAAAAATATCAAAACGAGAGAGGGGGATATTATCCCTCTTTTTTTGAGATGTTATAATGTTACATAATTGCAATAATTTAAAAATAGCGCAGTCAAAACAGCTGCGATATTATGACTTTGATAATAATCTACGTAACTTATAAACTTTAAAATAGGTTTTATAATGAAAAATATAAATATATTTCTCTGCCTTTTGTTGTGTATTTTTCTAGCTGCATGTTCGAAAAAATCAGATGAAAGCGCATCACAATCTCAAACCGAAGCGACCAGTGCAGATGCAGCCGCTGAAGCAGCCAACAATCAAGTTGCAGCTGACGAAAAGTTAGGCACAAAGTGGGGTGATGAAATTGATTCACATGTGACTGAAGTGCAGTTAAAGCGTAAATCTGATTCACCTCTTGCTGAAACTATCGTGCAATATGCAGATAAGAACTACAAAGGTAAAACAGTCAATGCAATTTCTATAGCTGCAGGAAAAGTGAGTTTTTCTGTTGTAGATGATCGTGGAAACCGAATTCCAATGTATCGTGTTGGACAAAGCTACTATTTGTCAGGGCGTGAAGGGCAAAGCTATCAACTTCAGTATGAAAATAACACAGCGAAAACCTTTGAAGTGGTTGCAAGTGTTGATGGTGTAGATGTCATTGATGGCAGTGAGGCGTCCCGAAGCAATTCCGGTTATGTCTTACATGCACATGATTCTTTAAAAATTGAAGGTTTCCGTAAGAGTGAATCTGCTGTTGCTTCCTTTACTTTTAGTAAGCCTAAAGATGCGTATGCTGCGAACTCAGAGAATGGTTCAATTCAGAATGCTGGTGTAATTGGTACAGTTTTATATGAGTTGGAAGCACCAGAAGATGAGGCTAAACCCGTGAATAAATATGCACCTCCACCAAATGCATTTCCCGCAGATCGATAAAGAATAAAGTAAAGAAGTGCTTATAAGCACTTCTTTTTTAATTATTTGGAAGAATAATGAAAAGTATTAAATATTTACTATCAATTCTATGTTTATTGGTTACATCTTTAATTCATGCAAATACAAGTGCAAATCTTGAGCTGAACAAAGCGATTGTTTCAGAGCAAAAGACTTATCAAGCGTTTAAGGAGGTTTTTGAATCCCTTGTTGCATCTCTCATGGGTTCAATTGCGAATACGGCTCAAGATGATAATATAATGAGCGCGCATAGGAGATGTGTTCATCAACAGCAAATCGTTAAAATGTTGTTGAATAATCAAAAGTATAAAGAGCAATTCGATCAAGAGTTTGCTGAAGATCAGCGTACATTTGATGAAGCTTTGAACGGTTTTAAAAATTCAGTGACTGCAATGAAACCTTATTGCGATAAGATACAAGCAGAATACGATAAAAATTTAAATTAAGAAGTGTGAGTTAAACACTAACTCACCACTTCAATCGTACTTGCACCCGCCCCTAAAGGGCGCACTTGAATTTGCACAGGAATACGTTCATGCATTTCCTGTATATGTGAAATCAATACAACTTTACGCCCTTGATTCTGCAATTGATCTAATGCATTCATGACCATATGTAAAGAAGATGCATCCAATGTTCCAAAACCTTCATCAATAAAGAGCGATTCAATTTTCATTGAACCCGATGCCATATTGGCAATTGCCAAAGATAATGCAAGGGCAGTCAAGAACGACTCCCCCCCTGAAAGTGAGGCAACAGATCGGGTTTCACCATCCATATCATGGTCAATGATCGCAAGGCTGAGTGAGTTGTCTAATCGCTTTAAGGTATAACGTTGAGACAACATCGCTAATTGTTGGTTGGCATGTTCGAGTAAAATATCCAGATTATACTGTTGTGCATAATCACGGAATTTCTTACCGGTCGCATCTCCCATTAAGCCTGAAATTTTGCCCCAGCGATGTTCTTCCTGTTGTACTTGTTGAATCTGATCAGCAAATTGCTTTTGCTTAGTAACATTTTGCTGATGCAATTCAAGTTTGAGTTTTAACTGATCGCGGATTTCAAATTGGGTTTTTAAAGCATTCACATTATCCAAAATCAATTGTTGTAGCTGTTCAAAATCAATTTCGGGTTGATGGAGCTTATGTTCGATTAATTGCTCTTGTATGGTGTTAAGTGCTGAGTTGGCCTCATTTAACATTCGTTCAGCATGTTGCAGTTGTTGGCGAATCTGTTGTTCTTGTACCGCCGTGATTTGAGCCAAGTGCTCTAAATCATCAGGCTGAAAAGCTGGATGCTGAGTGAGCCATTGCTGAATATCCTGATTCACTTGATTGAGGCTATTCTGATTGTGTTGTTGCTGGGCTTTAAGTTGTTCGAGCTGACTTTTTTCCTGCTCAAATTGATTGCGTAATTGGTTAAAACTTTGCTTTTGTTGTTGGTAAAGCGTCTGGGTTTTCTGGTATTCATGCTCATACTGAGTTAACCATTCATTCGGCTTAACCTCTGTTAATCCAGTCATGCTATGAATGAGTCGATTTGCCAATTCTGTATTTTGTTGCCCTTTTAGTTTTATCTCGTTCAAGCTGTGAGCAGTTTCAGAAATCTGTTTGGTTGCATTCGCTATATTGAGTTGAGCTGTATTGAGTTGCTGTAGATATTGATCATGCTGTTTCGACAATAACTCAAATTGTTCAAGTTGTTGTGTACGCGTATTTAATTGACTCAAGATATGTTGTGCAGTCTGTACGCTGTGCTGTTGCCAGGTATCTTTTTCACGGTCAGCTAAGCAATTGACAATATGCTGAACCTGATTGTGTAGGTTATTGGCATTTTGCAATAGATGTTCAGTTTGCTGAATGCTTTGACTTAATTGCTGCTGAATTTTGATGTTTTGAACGCATTGCTTAGATTGCATTTCAAACTGTTGAATATCAAGCTGATATTGCTGGGTAAGTTGCTCCAATTGCTGCTTGATTTCAGATTGTGTCTGAGTTAAGTCCACTGGGATTTGGGCAGATTGACCTTGTTCAATACATTGGTGTTGTGTGATCGTGATTTTTTCAGTCACATTTTGAAGAGTAGTCTTAAGCTGTTGCTGTTCGACACTCAATTTGGTCAAGTCTTGTTGAACCGCTTGCCAAAAGTTAAAGGTTTCTTGTTCTTTGAGCGTGGCTTGTTGTTCCTGTTGCTGTTGTAGCTCAAACAGTACTTTAGATACAGCAGAATCATCAAGACGATAAGGATGAGAAATGCTTCCACAGACAACACAAGCTTGACCATCTACTAATTCAGCTCTTAAATGTTCTACATTTTCAGCATGTAATAAGCGTTGTTGTTGTAAAACCTCTTGCAGTTTTAAACGAGCTTGTTTCGCCGTTTGAGCATCTTGCTCAGCCTGTATTGTGGTTTTTTCAAGTTGTTGAAATTGCGCTGAGCAATGATTCAATTGGTTATTAAGCTGCTGGGATTCAATCTTTAATTCAAAAAACTGGGCTAATTTTTGTTGTAACGTAGCCAATTGGTTGAGTTGGCTCAGTTTCGATTCACGTTGTTGGCGTGTTTGTTCAAGCTGAGTTTCAAGTTGCTCCGCAGTTCCAAATTGATGAATTGAATCTTGTAATTGTGTTTTTTGCTCAATTAATCTCGTTTCAGCTTGAGACAGATTCCCTAATTGATTTTCAATAGATTGATAGTGCTGAATAAATTGAGTTAACTGTTGCACATGTGCAGTTAAACCTTTATCCAAACTTGAGAACTGTTGAGTGTCTGCAAGTTGCTGATTTAAAATATTTCGTTTTTCTGTAATCTGCTGAATATGATGTTCTAGTTGTTGTTGTTGATTGAGTAGTGGAGTTTTAGACGATTCTAAATCATTTAATCTGGTCTGAATTTTCTTAAATTCGACCCCAATAAAATCCCGCTCCTGAATACATTTCCGTACTTCACTCAAAGACTCACGATGGGTATTTTCGAAATTTTGTTGTTCAGTTAAAGTGCTTTCAGTTTGGAGAAAACGGGTCTTTTCAGTGTCAAATTGAACTTGTAATGCATCAAAAAGCTGTTGTTGTTTTTGAATTTGTGGTGCGAGTTGCTGTTCGGTTTTTATCAGTTGTTGCTTTTGAAAAATGCAAGAGCGAATCTCTGAGAATATTTCTAAACGATTTAAACGTTCACGCTCAGGGATTAAGCCTTGTTGGGTTTGTAATTGTGTATCAAGCAACTGTTGCTTAACGACAATTTCATCATTCAGTTTTTGTTTACGCTCAAACCATTGCTGTTGTTTTTCAAGTTGCGATTTTTCATCTTCAAGTTTTTTATAGTCTTGATTGATGTGTTGGAATTGTATGTCTAATTCAGCGGCATCTTCCTCAGAGAGGAGTTCAATATGGCCGAGAAGATTTTCCAATTCCTTACGTTTTGATGCCACCAATTTGGTTTTTTCGTAGGCCAATTGACCGACTTTTCCAAAAATGGATGAATTGGTTAAATACTCAAGTAATTCACCACGTTCATTGTCACGTGCTTTTAAGAAGGCTGTTACTTCGGACTGTGCCAAAAGAACTGCACGGGTAAATTGCTCAAAACTCAGTTGGGTAATTTTATAGATCGCTGATTCAACAGCTTTGGCTTTATCTGCTACTACTGTTCCATCAGTTAAGCATTTTAAATAGCGTTGGACACTTTGTAGTTTTCCATCTGCTTTTTCACGGGAACGTTTAAGTTCCCAACGTGCCAAATAATGCTTTTGGTCTTGTGCCACAAAACATAATTCAGCAAAGCCGTGTGCGGTACCACGGCGTAGTACAGTCAGTGGTGAGTTGGTTAAAAGATCAGAGCCATCAACATCCTGTAATTTACCATCACTGTCTTTTAAACGTGGGATTTTATTAAACAGAGCAAGGCACATGGCATCCAAAATGGTTGATTTTCCTGCTCCTGTTTTTCCAACAATCGCCACTAAACCTGCTGAAGCTAAAGGTTCAGATTCAAAATCTATAAAATGTTCACCCGAAAGAGACGCGAGATTTTTGAGTCGTATAGATAAAATTTTCACGGCAAACTCCTATGCGTCATGTTGATTTTCAAGCGTTTTTTCGGCTTCTTGTAATAAGCTTAAAAAATCTTTCAAGACTGCATCATCATTGGTATAGCCATTTTTTTCCCAAAGTTGTTGAAAGAGTTTTTCTGGTGTCGGTGGTTCCAAATTGATTGAAGTAATTTCATCGCTATTTTTTTCTGATGCGAAGTATTGTCTTGAGATGCGAACTAAGCGGTAACGGCTTTTAGGCAAGGCATCTTCAAATTGTTGGCGCAAATTGGCCGGAGGTGGAACATCGGTATGGTATTCAATATCGACATATTCACGCTGATCAATATTTTCAATTTCACCGCTTGCTAACGCCTTTAATTTGGCTAAAACTTCATTCAATTCCCCTTTAATTTTATGCAGTTGTACACTACGGGGAATAAATACACTTTCAAATGAAACCCGTGACTCATCTGTTTTAAGCGGGTCAATATTAACGTCGACAATTTGGTGTTTATAATTGATTTCACTAAAGGATAAGGGAATAGGCGAACCACTATAACGGATATGTTCCTGACCAACTTTTTGTGGTTTATGTAAATGTCCGAGCGCAACATAATCAATGCTATCTTCAAACAATGTGGTAGACAGTGCTTCCTCATTGCCAATGATAATAGGCCGTTCAGAATCAGAGGTTTCCCCGCCTTGCATATGGGCATGTGACATTAGAATGAGTGCTTGATTATCCGTCTTTCTTTTTCGTACTTCAGAAATCACCTGTTGATGTAAATAGGCAATGGCATTTTGACTGTTATTGGTTTGTTCATTAAAGCCAGTAATTTCGGCTGGGCGTAGAAATGGTAAGCTTAGGCACCAAGCAATAATATTTTTTTGTTCATCATAAATTGGAATCAGTAAACGATCTAAATCAATTTGACCAAGCTCGTTTTTATGAATCACACCGACTGTTTTGGCGTGATATTTTTCAAGTAAGGGCTCAACCTGTTCAATCCGATAACCTGAATCATGATTACCTGCAATCATTAAGGTTTGCATATGTGGGGCAAGATGATGTGCATTGGCTAGGAATTGATAGAGCTGTTTTTGCGCAGCAGATGCAGGATTGATGACATCGAATATATCGCCTGCAATCAATAGGGCATGGGGTTGCTTTTCTTTGATTTGAGCTAATAACCACGCTAAAAATTGCTCATGTTCATACTGGCGAGAATGGTTATAGAAGAATTGTCCCAGATGCCAGTCTGAAGTATGAAGAAAGCGTACAGTCATTAGTTGGATAAGCCTTACAGAATTTAAAATTAAGGTAGCACAAATTGAATGCTTAAATCAGCTGTAAGGCCTTAATCACTTAATATGATCTGTATTTTTTATAAAAATTCTTAAAAATATTCGCTATCTTTTAATCTCAACTGTTTCATACAGCCGAATATAGACTGGTTTTCTCAAACATTCATTTAGATTTTCAATCAATCAAGCTTATTTTGCATTGGGATCAACTTGGACTAATCCAAAGGTATTATGATCTGCATCTAAAAAATAACCTTGCCAACATTTATTGGGAATAGCAAATTTCTCCATTGCTACTTGCCCACCCAAAGCTAAAATTTTTTCAGCAGTCGTATCAAAATCTTCAACTTCAAAGGAACAGGTAAAGGCATTGGTTCCACAATGGGTGGGTGGTGTTTGAGCTGGACGCTCCAATAAGCCACCATGTATGTTGGCTGTTTCAATTTGAAAATATTGAATGGGTAGACCGTCAACTTTGCTAAATTTCCAACCGAAAACTTCATGATAAAATTTAACTTCACGCTCAGGATTTGAAGACTGAATTTCAAAGTAGCTTAATGTGTTCATTGTTATTGTCCAATTTTAAATGTTTTGATTAAGATAATAGAATTTGCAAAGTTGTGATGTATAAATATTGAAAATGAAAGAATGAGGCAATTAAAAGTGATGTGTTATGGATAAAGAAAAATTGCATGAATTACGCACAAAAATTACCATTTCAATCTCAGATGCTTGCGCTTTATTAAAACAATATGATGAGATAGAACATTGCATACAAGTTTATCATCAGCAGAATATTGAAAAAATTTGTGCAGCAACAGATTGTGAGGCGGAGCTTGCTCAAGAGTATTATGATGATCCTAGATATCATCACAATCTTGAAAAAATCATTCAAAAAATTAATGAATTTAATCAACGCACAATCAAATTGAGCATAGATGAAAATCCAAAATATGTTGATAAAGTGGGTTTCTTTATTTGGGCAGAAGATGAAAACTTAGAGAGGATACAAAATAAAGGCAATAGAACTTATTTTATTCCGCAAGATGATTTTGCTTATGTCATTAAAATATTTAGATCTTTATTTCCGTTGTTTAGCCCACTGAGAAATGAATTTGAGTGTAGTTTTGATCCTTGTTCAGATAACTATTTTGATCAAAATGCCATACAAGACATTATCTTAAAAATTAAAGATCTGCATTTTAACGAGAGCAAAGTGATGAGTTTTTTAGAAAAACTGGTTTGTTGTTTAGAGGAAAAAATAAAAATAGGAACTTATGTCGTTATTTTTGGAAATCAATAAATGAAATTAAAACGGCAGTTAGAAGTCGATGTGAAGTGATTTAGTGATGTCGATAAGTTAAGACAAAGCTTTTAAGCTTATTTAAAATTTTATAACCAATAAAATCGTTAAAATTTGGATATTTAATCCGATAATACTCATTCCAATAGCTGACAATTCTACTTTGAGTCGTTTGGTCATATTTTGGATTTTGCAGCATAAATGCTGCAAAAAGTCCTTGATTATTTGCATCTAGAATCGGTTCAATGGCCTCTAAAATTTCTTGAACATATTCACCCAATAACTGAAAAATGAAAGGGATCATAAAACTTGTAAGGTCAGTTTTAATGAGTCTTTCGAGCGCTCTTTGCCGAACAAAACCATTGTGATGGCGAGTAAGAATACACCATAGAATTTGACGTTGTGTTAAAGAAAAATTATGAAACTCAATACATTGTAACTGAGTTATATAGATCCTTGATGGTACAACGATATGTTCGTGATGAATCAACACTTCGCATTGAGAGCTTTCATGAATTTTTATTTTTTTACTTTCTAAGTATTTTGATATTACTAAAACATCATCTAATAGAGCTTTAGGAAAAGCTCGGATTAACTTTAGATGATTGCTCACGGATTTGCTGCTCTCAGTTATTTTAAAGTCGGTGCAAAATGAAAATCATAACTCTCAGAAATAGGAATAATTTTTTTATCCACTTGTTCGATATCCTTACCTTCTTTGGTAAATAACATGGGCATAAAACTAAAGACTTGGTTGCCATTGAGACTTTGAAGATCTGTCTGCCAGTTTTGCCAACGGAATACTTGATAAAACTGAGCAATATCTCCATTGAATGCCCAAGTCAAAAATTCTGAATAGCTCACATCAAGATTTTCCCATACCAATGTATCTGGGGCAAAATAGTAAATCTTTCCAATTGCTTCACCTAATTTTCCATTATTGATAGCAAAGTAACCCCCTAAAACATCATCAGCAATCAGTAGATAGGTTAGCTCCAGATCAGATTGATGAAACGTTTTATGATGATTCCATTCAGTAATACCACGATCTAATTTTGGATGTCCTGAAGCTAAAATTCTCAACCATCCATGATCAATCAGTATTCCACCTGTTTCATAAATAATTGAACCCATAGGTGAACGTGTTGTGACTTGAATGCTCAGTAACTCTTGTTCAGCTCTTAATTTGTTCTTGGGTAAAACTTCAATATGGTTGGTGGCTTGAGTCATCCATTCTTGTACCAATATCCAGCCTGAATCTTCAATATTGATTAATTGTTCTAAAGTTTTCATTGTTCGCTGTTATCCAAATAATACAATGAGCTTAAGTGGTTTCCCTCGGATACTCCAAAATTCGAGGAAAATGGAAATCATAACTTTGTAGTGCAAACTTATACAATTGAGCAGGGCGTTTTCCCGCAATTTTAGTTTGGTCTGTTTCCTCAACTGCGCCAGCTTCAATCATACGCCGTCTAAATGACTTCTTCTCTAAGCTTTGTCCCAAAATAATTTCATAAATCTGCTGTAGCTCAGTCAAAGTAAACAGTTGAGGCATCAAACTGACTGGTAAGGCTGTATAACGTGCCTTACTACTTAAACGGTCAACAGCCATATCTAAAAGCTGTAAATGATCAAAAGCCAAGTCTAATTTTTTTGCCTCAGTAATTGAAACCCACTCGCTATATTCATTTTGTTCAGTGGCAATGTGTTGAAATGCTTTGAAATCAATCAGGGCAAAATATAAAGCTGTTACAGCCCACCCACGAGGATCACGTGTTGCATTGCCAACCGTCGCAACTTGTTCCAAATGCGGTGATTGAAGTCCAGTTTTTTCAACCAATTTACGATGTGCTGTTGCCATCAAATCTTGATCTTTAGACAAATCGACAAAACCGCCTGGGAGTGCCCATTTATCTTTTTGTGGGAAATTAGAACGTTTAATCAATAAAACCTGTAGTTGACCCGCATCAACAGAAAAAATCGCCATATCCACTGTAAGTAATGGGGATTCATAGTCCTTTTTATTATAGTTAGAGAGAAATTCCTGTTCAGAGTTAAAGGTCACTGTAAGGCTCACTTAATTTTATTAAAGTAACGGATTGTGTTGGATTATTGCAGGGTGGAAGAGATTCGCCAAGTAGAAAATATGTTTAGCAAGAATGAGATTGGCAATGGTGCAGCTTAAGCGTAGAAACCTTGCGATAAAAAGCAAGGTTTCTACAAATGGTTGTTATAACTGATTTGTCAATCGCTCCCGAATTTCATTCAAACGACACGCTCGAATCAATTGCCCATTTTCAAACACCATTTTTAACTCACCTTGTTGCTCTTGTTCCATGGTTTGCTGATCAAATAACACAAATCCATCTTCAGTTTTTTCTACACGAAGTAAACCTTTGGCAGATTTCTTTATACCAGAATCAGTGATCGGATCTTTAAATAATTCACGTGGAACACCGTTGACTTGTCCCCAAGTGGCTTTAACTGCAAAACCAAATGTGTCACGTGTTAAATAGTTATAAGTATAACTACCGATGCCAAAGACCAGATTATTTGAAGCATAGCCCTTCGCTTCCAGCCCTTGAACAATATTTAAAGCACGTTCCAAAGTAATCGAGTCACCATAAATCAAACCAACACGCTCATTTAAAACTTTATAGCCTTGATCTGTTTCGGTTCCGCCAAAGATTTCCCATAAACATTGCACAGCGCCTTTATAAGCTGGACTGCCCATTTCAGCTTCAGGGTCACCGCAAATGATTTTTACAGGATCACCAGAGTCAGGACGAAAAACCAATTTAGCCAAACCTAAAGCATTTGGCTGGCGAGCTAGAATTTCGTCTTTTAACTCCACAGTAAATTCTGTAATCACTCGCCAAAAATCCCAAGTATCCGATACGATACTGACCACACCTGATGGATAAAGCTCAGTGATTAAACCTCTAAAAGTTTCAATTTCATTGTCTTCACTGCCCATACACATCACACTATGTTCGGTTGCTGGAACTGAAACACCTACAATGCCGTCTGCATCGTAATATTCTTCTGCATAATCAATCGCTGAAACTGCGTCTGTACCGATAAAGCTGGTTAAATGTCCTACACCATTTTGTGTGGCATCATAAATCCCACTCATGCCGCGACTGCTAAAATCATGGCCTTGTACAGCAACGAAGTCTAAAGGTGCACCTGTTTTAATCGCATATGCTGTCAGTAAGCGTTTGTATTCAAATGCAATCGTTGCTGTCGTACAACTTTTCCATAATTCAGCACTGAGTACTGTTTCTAAGTAGTTGGTTAACCAAAAGAACTCAGGTAGGGTATTTACAATAGTGAGTACAGGTACTTTTATATTGACACGACTGCCTTCTTCTAGCGCCTTGATTCGGATTGGTAAATAGCCTAAGTCATATAAAGCTTCGATATGATCGACTGGTACTGCGCCGTCACCCAATGCGTTATCCATTCTACGTTTATATCTAGCTATGACTTTTGCCTTATCTTGTTGGAAAAAACCTTCATTCCAAGTCTCGATCAAAAAGTGTTTGATAAAGCCTTGTAAGCCAAAGAACACGATTTTATCGTCGAAATCAGGCAACATTTTTGCTAAACGAGAAGATCGTGGCGTGAAATTGGCATAAACATATTCTGTGCCAGCAGGGTACTGACGTCTGTGATCTGCTTTATAAAAGTCGATTGCATTCAGTGGATTGATTTTTAAGCTCATTCTTATTCTCCAAAATAATTAAAATGAATTGAAACGACTAAATGAAATGACGTTTAAATTTGGGTGTTCAGTTTGTGGAAAGCTCGTCGTGGTAAAAATTTGGTCAACCAAGCCTTCAAATACGTGCATACCTTTACTAAAGATCCCGTGAGTCACATACAAAATCACATGTTGGCAATTTAATTTTTTTAACTCTTGTGCAATACCAATAAAAGTTGCACCACCATCACAAATATCGTCCGTGATCACAGCTGTTTTGCCAGTTAAATCAGTTGCATTGACTTGAGCATTCTGAATTTTTCCTGTGACGGCATCACGTTTTTTTTCACAGTAGACCATTTCGATTTCGTGATCCCTTAAGCTATTGATGACTTTGGCAATCATTTTGGTCCGTTGTTTTGCACCTGCATCTGGACAGATTAAAACGGTGTCTTGAGCAATTAAAATGTCTTGTAACTTTGAATTTTGCAGAATGATTTCACTTGGTTGAACATTCTCAATCTCAAAAAAATGGGTGTTTTCATTTAAAAGTTTTTCAGTAACACAACTATGTGCATCCCAAACTTTGATTGATTTACGCTGTTGTGGAAATTGCTCAGTATTGATATTTAATAATTTTGTCATCAGTTCTAATGAGAATGCCTGTCCCATCGCACAGATTCGATCTTGGCGTGCGTATGGGAAATAGGGGATTTCCAAATCAATTTCTAAACCTTGATTGAGTAATACATTTTCAATTAACAAGTAATCCATCAAATCTTGCGTGTTACTGATTTTGGCTTGAATCTGAATTTGCCCTTTCAATGTTTTTAATGTATCTGCTGAAATTTGAACATGTCGTTCGCCACCCGCAAACTGGATATTTTGAATAGGGATAATCTTGTTATTTGAATCTTTGACTTGGATAGACATGTTATTTATACCTATAAAGTGGCTTATTGCCAATACATATATAGTGTCATAAAGCCTATTTAATTATCAATATTACTTTACAAAAGATTACAAACTGCGGTTTTAGAGACCATTAAAATGAATTTATTTTATTAAGTATTTGTTTTTATTGTATAATTTTAAATGGGTGGGAACATGCTGATTTTTAATGCTGTCTATTATTCGAGATTTAACAGGTTTTAATCCCTAGACATTTATTATGTAAGAAAAAGCAGGGGATCGCTAAAAGACGATAGCTATATAAAGACAGCTACGATAAAAAGCCCTTAGTATAAGAAAACATGTACTTTAACAAGCCAGGTGGGATGATTCATTCGTTGAAATATGCTTGTATCAACTGATACAGAAGAATAGATTTTTTAAAAATTAAAAAAATGATTATGTGAAGTAAATCATATTGGTATTGAAAATTCCTTCTCCACCTTTGGAGAAGGTTAGGATGAGGAACGTTTATGTTGAACTCAGATTTAAAAACGCTTTTGAAAGAAGCCGAATAAAAATATTTTAAAATGACTTAAATTATTGAAGGCAGTTAAATAAAGCTGCTCTAATCCAAGAACACGGTAAAGTTTTCAACAGGTTCACGCGGGGTAATAAATGTATTTACCATATGATCTGGATCGGCATAACCCAACACAACAGCACAGACTAACTCTTCATCATCAGGCGCATTGAGTACCTCTAAGACGATACGATGAAAATGATTCCATGCAGCTTGAGGGCAACTGTCTATACCGCGAGCTTTGGCTGCAATCATGACATTTTGCACCATCATGGAAATGTCCATTTTAGCGCCAGTCCCCATAATTTTATTTACAGTAAAATACAGCACAACAGGCGCATCAAAAAGCTGATAATTCCTTAAATGTTGTGCAGCCATTTTTTCTTTTTCACTTTTTTGAATTGCTAAAAGTCCATATAGCCCCCAACCATTTTCACGACGACGATCAATAAATGGTGAAATCCAAGTGGTCGGGTAGTATGAAAAACTCGCTGTATGCTGATCAGCAAGTTCTGGTCGAGTAAATAATTCGATTTGAGCAGCACAAACTCGGTCAATCATTTCTTGGCGTTTATTGCCTGTGACTACATATACTTTCCACGGTTGGGTATTTGCTCCAGATGGTGCACGACATGCAACATTTAAAATATCTTTAATAATGGCTAAATCGATAGGTTTATCCAAAAAAGCACGTACTGAATGACGGCTTGTAATTACTTGATCTATCACTTGAACCTGTTCGAAAAACATAAAAATCCTTTAATGGTCTAGTTTTCCATCAAATAAACTATATACGATAGTCGTAGAAGCGTTATATTCATTTTTTGAAATTTTAGCTAAGCCTTAGATTATATAATGATTATAGAAATACTAATCTGAAAAAAGAATTGAAATTAAAGTCTTATTCGATAAAACTGATTTAATAAAGGGGTTGAGTTACGCTAGATTACAAAGGTGTAAGAATTATACACAAATTGTTACTTTTGGGTTTTAACTTAGTTTCAACGCTTTCATAATTTAATAGCAAGCATATATGTGCAAAGTTTTTTTTATGTGGTGTCTGAGAAACTACTGAAGAAAACAAGAAAAATTGATTTTTTAGCAAAGTATTGGGGTTAAAAGATCAAATTGTACGGATGCACATCATAAATAAGGCTAGGAGTATTTCATGAGTCTATTCACAAATCGCAAGTCATTGATCGTCAAAAGTTTAGCATTAACAGTAACAGCTTTGATGGTAAATACAGCTCAAGCTGCTACTGACAGTCAAGAGATTCAACAATTACGCAATGAAGTTCAAGAATTAAAAGCACTTCTTCAACAGCAACAGCAGCAAGTAAGATTAGTTGAATCTAAAGTTCAAGCAGCTCCATCTTCTTCTTCAGTTGGCTTAAAGTCTAAGTCTGGTGCAGATATCAATATTTATGGTTTTGTTCGTGGTGATGCGAACTATATCATTGAAGGCGGTGATGACGACTTCAACAAAATCAGTTCAACCAATGGTGAAGCGAGAGATAAACTCCGCGCGACAGCAAAAACTACACGTATCGGTTTAGATTTTAATACGCCAGTAGGTGATGCTAAAGTTGGTGGTAAAGTTGAAGTTGACTTTGCAGGTAATGGTGTAAATGAAAACCTTCGTATTCGTCATGCTTATTTAACCTATAACAACTGGTTGTTCGGTCAAACAACATCTAACTTCTTGTCTAGTCACGCACCAGAAATGATTGACTTTGCAACTAACGCTGGTGGTGGTACTACACGTATTCCACAAGTACGTTATGCATACAATTTGGCACCAACTACAAAATTATTGGTTGCTGCTGAAGAAGGTAATAGTGCTGGGGCTACAGGTACAGCAGTTAAATATAGTCTCCCTGTGTTAACAGGTAAAATTACACAATCATATGCTGATGGCAACGGTAATGCATCTGCACGTGTCTTAGTAGAAAATTATAAAGATAATAATGCAGGCAAAGACAAGACTGGTTGGGGTGTTGCACTTGGTACAGACTTTAAAGTTGCAGATCCTTTAAAACTTTTTGCTGATGCATCTTATGTGGTTGGTAATAGCAATTACCTATACGGAAGTAACAATGCGTATTCTGTTGTAAATGGTGATATTGAACAGAATGAATTCACTGCACTTCAAGTGGGTGGAACATATAAAATTTTACCTAACTTGCGTTCAACTTTAGCGTATGGTGCATTGTTTGCTGACAATGGTACTGATTTTGCCAAATCAAACCAAACTGCAAATGAAAAAATTCAACAAGCTTGGTTAAACGTGATTTATTCACCAGCTAAACCGATTGATTTAGGTATTGAATATATCAACGGTAAGCGTGAAACTTTTGCGGGTCAATCTTATAAAGATAACCGTGTAGGTTTAATGGCGAAATACAATTTCTAATTTTAACTTAGAAATTTATTGATCCAAAAAGCCGAGGAATGATCCTCGGTTTTTTAATACCTGAGTATTCATATTAAAAATAATCATCAAATCAATATCATTTCAAATAATGAATAATATTGTAAAAACATAAGACATTTGCTTAAAAAAATGCATAATTAACCCACTTTTTTTCTATGTTCATATTATCGTATAGATAAATGACCTGTTTTGGCCTGTTCTTGTAAAGCGAATGACTTATGAGGACTGTATTTCTCATTGTTTGATGAAATGATCTTTTATCAATAATAGGAGTAACATCATGACCATTTTCTTTTCTAAATTTTTGCAGCATTGCAATTCTGTTTATATCTAATCGCTAATGTATTTATCGCGATGAGCCTATTTGATTTTCAATGTTGAAAATCTGCATTTTATTTTAATTTTTTGTTGTATATATCAGGCAATTAGGTAATCACCAAATCTGAGTGATTTTAAGTCTGCTACTATGGAATAGCATTTCTATATCTATACAACAAAAAATCTAGCCAAAGAATGGACAATTACTTATGGAATTTTCTTTTAATGCCTTCTATACGTTGATTGCAGCGGTCATCGTATTGTTATTGGGTCGTTTCCTGGTCAATAAGATTGATTTTCTCCGTAAATATAATATTCCAGAACCTGTTGCTGGGGGACTTGTTGCCGCAATTTTGTCTTTACTCATCCATAATTTCTGGGGCTATAGCATTACCACGAGTAGTGAATTGCAAACCAGTTTCATGTTGGTATTTTTCGCTTCGATTGGTTTAAGTGCAAACTTTGCAAAATTAAAAGAAGGCGGTTTTGGTTTAGTCGTTTTTTTAATCTGTGTTGCCTCATTTATTGTCGTACAAGACTTTGTTGGGATTGGGTTGGCAACGGCCATGGGTCTAGATCCGCTGATTGGTTTGATTGCGGGTTCAATTACCCTTACAGGTGGACATGGTACAGCAGGTGCTTGGGGTGAGATTTTAGAAACCCAGCATGGTATCCAAGGTGCATTGGCTTTGGGTATGGCAAGCGCAACCTTTGGTTTAATTATTGGTGGGATCATCGGGGGTCCATTGGCCAAGCTACTAATAAACCGTTATCAGTTATCTAATCCAAAGACACAAAAAGAAGTGGATGAGACCAATCAGCAAGCTGTTTCTGATCTTGGTGAATATGTTCCCTTTGAATATCCACATCAAGTCCGTTTGATTACTGCAGATAATGCGATTACAACATTGGGACTTTTTGCAGCATGTCTGGCTTTTGCTGAATTCATGACAGGTTACAGTAAAGGACAATGGTTTGAGCTGCCAACATTTGTTTGGGCACTCGCTGGCGGTGTTATTCTTCGAAATGTACTCGAAGGCATTTTAAGAGTTAAAATGTTTGATCGTGCGATCGATGTGTTTGGTAACGCAGCATTGTCACTTTATCTAGCGATGGCTTTACTTTCATTAAAACTTTGGCAATTAGCAGATTTAGCCGGGCCATTGGTGATTATTCTGAGTGCGCAAACATTAACGATGGCTTTATATGCTGCTTTCGTGACATTCCGTGTAATGGGGAAAAATTATGATGCAGCGGTATTGGCCGCAGGGCATTGTGGTTTTGGTATGGGTGCAACACCGACAGCTGTTGCAAATATGCAGGCCATTACCAATATGTACGGTCCTTCACATAAAGCATTTTTGATTGTTCCGCTTTGTGGTGCTTTTTTTGTCGACTTAATTAATGCCACAGTGATTCAGCTAATTCTAAAATTTATCGCTTAAATTTTAGATTTAACAAGCCAGTGATATCACTGGCTTTTTAAATGAAATTCAGCAAGGCATAATGAATAAATAAAAGACTAGGAATACTGATAAAAATTGAAATTTTAAGTTTTAGACTTAACAGCATTAAACAGGCTGTGAGAATATCTAATGGATTGCCCATGGTTTTTTGTAGCATGGGGACAATCACAGACAGGATAAATCCAACAACTGCGGCATTGATGAGCATTACAGAATTTTCAATATAACGATTCTCAAGTTGCTTAGACCAGTAAGGCAAAGCTAAAAAAACTAAGAAAAAAGACGGCAGAAAGATCAACAGTGTTGTTATGGCAGCATTAACAATGGGAAATGTTGTAAGGGGCAAATACGCACCAAGATAACTGGCAAAGCTAAACAGTGGCCCTGGCATAAATTGCGCAAATGTGTAACCTAATTCAAAGTTTTGTTTGCTGATTAGACCTGTATCGACCAAATCTTGATGAAGCATGGGAAGAACTACATGGCCACCACCGAAGACCAGAGCGCCTGTTTTATAAAAACTAAAACTGGCTTGAAAGAGCAGTTTGTTGGAAAAAAGCATGGCTAAGCACAAGGCTAAAAAAATTGAAATAAAGCCAATCAACCAGATTGAATGATGACGATGAGCGATTGGCAAGACCTTAAAATTTATATGCTGCTTTGCGATAGTAAGATCATTTGAATCCTTTTGAATATATGCAAATCGCGTCATTAAAATGGCTAAACAACCAGTACCAAGGATAATCGTAAGTTGTATCCATGCATTGGAAAATAGGAGCAGTAGCACAGTACTGACAAGCATTAAGGCAACTTGTAATTTGGTTCTACAATAGCTTTTAAACATCTGAAAAAAAGCAAAGACGATAATTGCCAAGATGATCGAATGGATTGTTGAAAATAAGGTTACATTAAAAATTGGATGATGTTGAATGAATCGTGCTAAGCCAAACATTAGCAATGCTGAAGGGAGGGTAAACCCAATCCATGCAGCAACTGCGCCTAAATATCGATGTTGCAAATAGCCGATAGCCATGCCCATTTGACTACTACTTGGGCCTGGCAGTAGTTGGGTGAGTGCAAGCAGTTGAGCATACTGCTGCTCATTTAGCCAATGCTTTTTCTCTACAAAAGTCTGTTTAAAAAACACTAAATGTGCGGCTGGACCGCCAAAGCTACTACAGCCTAATTTTAAAAAAATCCAAAAAATTTCAAAAAGTGTGGGCATATTTTTAGGATTATTTTAGACATTGATTTTTATAATCTAATCGAAAATCATGACAGAATAAATAAATACAACAGCAAATCATTGCTAATTATGCTTATATACATGCGAATTTAGATTGTGCCATGATCTGAGAGTATATGTCATTGTTAAAGAAAACCTTAGCTTCTTTGTTTTGTGGTTTGTTACTAACTGCATGTGCACACACACCCGAAAAAAAATCGCAAGCCAGTAGATTAGCACCACAGCAAGTTTTAGAAGCCTCTTCGCGATTGGACAATACTTTTTATCAGTACAAACAGTTATCAAAGAAAAAACCTGTGATTGCTTTGGTTTTAGGCAGTGGGGGCGCGCGTGGTTACGCCCACATTGGTGTAATCGAAGTGCTGGAACAACATGGTATTAAACCTGATTTTATTGTTGGAACAAGTGCGGGAAGTATTGTTGGTTCAATTTATGCCAGTGGAAAATCGCCTGAACAATTACGCCAAATTGCACTCAATATGAAAGTGGGCGATGTGCGCGATTTCAAAATTGGGATGAAAGGTTTTTTTGATGGGCAAAAAGTTGAAGATTATGTCAATAAGCAAATCGATCAGATGCCTTTGGAAAAAATGAAGATCCCGATGTATGTGGTTGCTACAGAATTACAAAATGGTGAAAAAACAATTTTTAATTATGGCAATACTGGGCAGGCTGTGAGAGCTTCTGTATCTATTCCAAGCATGTTTATTCCCACCAAAATTAAAGGTAAGGAATATGTCGATGGTGGTTTAGTTAGCCCAGTACCTGTGAATATCGCCAAAGAATTAGGTGCAGATATCGTGATTGCGGTGGATATATTGGCGCAACCAGTTAACACGGAAACCACGAATGTCTGGGGACTGTTTAATCAAAATATCAATATCATGCAAAATAGATTAGCCGCAGAAGAATTAAAAAATGCAGATATTGTGATTCAGCCAGATTTGCGCGAAAAAGCGCATATTTTTGATGTAAAAGGTCGTCAGGATACCATGCAAGCTGGAATCGATGCTGCCAATCAACGTATGCATGATCTAGATGTGGTTATTGCCAGTAAGAAAAGTCTTGAAACTGCTCAGCAGCAATATCAAGTTCAAAACTAAGATCAATCGTAATAGATCCATTTAAAAATATTATACTTTTATCACTGTATGATTATTTGAATAAGGATGATGTGCTATTTCAGTAATCACTTTATTGAAATCTATGATGATTAAATTTGTTAAGTCTAAAAAGTGAAAATTGTGATACAGCCTAATATAATTTTAGAAACCATTCCTGTAAACACTGAACATTGTTATCAAATTTAATGCCAATTATCGGATCAACAGCGGCTTAAATATGGCAAGATTGCAGCGGAAATATTGTAAAAAATAGAAAATGATTGATAAACCAATAAGATATACCTCAAATAAATGACTAGGTTTATAATCATAAATTGAGAGAATGGTCAATTGCCGAATTAAACATGTTTTTTAGCTGAAAAGATATATAATAATAGGCTTAAATCTCCTGCCAAAATAGAGTCTAGAATACGATGTCTCCATTAGATCAAATGATCCCAGCTACAGATGACCAGTCAGAATTAACCATGTCCGTTTTGATGACCCCAGATATGGCAAACTTTTCAGGTAATGTACACGGTGGAACCATCCTTAAGCTACTTGATCAAGTTGCTTATGCATGTGCAAGTCGTTATTCAGGAAGTTATGTTGTGACACTTTCAGTCGATAAAGTGAATTTCAAAGAGCCAATTCATGTGGGTGAAATGGTCAGCTTCCTTGCCAGTGTCAACCATGTTGGTCGTACCTCCATGGAAATCGGGATTCGTGTTGAAGCACAAAATATTCAAAAACGTACAGTACGTCATACCAACAGTTGCTATTTCACCATGGTGGCTGTAGATGAAAATGGTAAACCACAACAAATTCCAGCTTTAAATCTGGATAATGATTGGAAACGCTGTCGTTTTGAAGCGGCTGAACAACGTAAAGTGGCGCGTTTACAAGAAAATCATCATCCTTCTTGCAGTATCTATAAAAAAGCTTCAAATGGTTAATTGATTAAGTTTCCCCCTCATTGCCAATGAGGGGGGCTTTAGAGAGTCTCAAAATTTAAATGAAATGTGGTTAGCGTGATACGCTATATTTGCCAACACTAAGCTATTGACGCTTAAACATAGATTCAAAAGATAAAAATTTGATAAAGACAGAGCAGTACTTTTAATTGACTTTGTTAAGAACACGTCCATCTACAGTCATGCTCCATGTCCCATTGGCAGTTTGTTGCGGTGCTTGAGAAACTTTAAACTCAGTTGAAAGTGGTCCAATGCCAGCACTAAAGTTATTGCCTTCAAATTTAGAAATTGGGGCAGATACAGATGAACTTGAATTAGGTTGTTTATTGCTATATTCAACACGGCCTTCAGGTGTAATCATCAAATTTACACTGCCATCCTCACTTTGCCACGCGCCTGAGTAGTTTTGCTTATCTGTCGGTAACGGTTTGCTACATGCAACAAGTAGGGTGCTGATGACGCCTAAACCGATCAGTTTTTTTAACATTTTAGATTCCTCGTTAGTCTTGATATGTCAGGTTTTAGTTATAAATTTATCAATTTTACAAACTGATTTAAGTGCAAAATAGTATAGCTGAATTATTCAATAATTCGAATTAGA
>NZ_WJYH01000079.1:0-12060 GCF_009668065.1 Acinetobacter sp. RIT698 | reverse complement strand
AACCAAAATAACATTTTTGTTATTTTGAAGTAATATAAATCACATGATCGCCAAGCTTGGTTATTTTAATTGGGTATTGAGTTACCAGCAATCGTAGCGTTTGATCTAAATCCTGCTTCGCATTAATCACACCACTGACTTTATAATCTTTTAAGGTCGAATGATTAAATATTAAATATTGATGATGATAACGCCCTAAGTTGGTCAGTAAATCAGCTAAAGGAAGTTGATCTGCCAGTATCTGATGTTTATCCCAAGCAAACTCAGTAGAAGCAATATCCAACTCAGAAATCGGGCTTAAACCAAGTGCGTCAGCGCTAATTTTTTCGCCTTGCTTGACTACTTCTACTTGAGAATTTTTAGCCAATGAACGGGTTTCAACCTTTGAATGCAACATATTCAACACACTGCTATTCGCGTACTGATAAACTATAAATCGTGTACCGAGCGCTTTAAAATCTGCTTGAGCTGTATGAACGATCAGAGGTCGTTGTGGGTCTTTGGCAACATCAATATAAATATCCCCTTGAACTAAATTGATTTGTCTTTTTTCAGCAGTAAAATCAAGTTTAATGGCAGATTTTGCAGCTAAAGTCACTTTGGAACCATCTTCCAAGGTGATCGAATGCATTTGCCCAATCTCAGTTTTATAATCAGCCGTGTAGTAAGACATCATTGTTGAATGAGCAGTGAAATAGACAACACCGCCGATACTCACACAAAACAGCAAGACTTTGCTAAATAATTGTAAAATATGTTTTTTACTTTGCTGACTGACTTTCATTGAATTGCGAACGTTTTGACTGGATATGCCATGCGTTGTCGAAAACTGCTGCATCGTTTCAGAAAAATTAAGCATTTGATCGAGTTGATCATGATGTTCAGGATACTTGCTTCGCCACGCTTCAAACTCAATTTGCGCTTGTTGACGTTCATGCAAATCATCAGTATTTAAACGAACAATCCATAAAGCCATTTCTTTCTGTAGCTGCTTAGCGTTCATCTAACTCTAGCTCAAGCAAGTTGTTTTTCGCCTCATAACATAACTGTAAACATTCGGCTAAATAGAGCTGTGTCGTGCGTAATGATTTACCAATCTCAGTGGCAATTTCACTCTGACTATAGCCTTCAAAGTAATACATGATAAATGCTTTTCGAGTTAGTGCTGTTGTATCCTGTAAAGCAATGGTAAGAAAATCTAAAATAAGTACAGCCTCTTCAATTTGATTTGAAGTGATTAAAAGATCTTGATCATCTGCATGCTGTTTGAGTGTTTCTAAATAATTCTGCTCTAAAATATAACGACGATGCTTATCAATCAGCACATGTTTTGCGACATTGACCAGATATGCACGCGGTTCCTGAATAGAAAAAAGCTGTTTGCTTTGCAGCAATTTGACAAAAGTATCTTGAACCAGATCTGCGGCAGTAAAAGGATATCTGACACGCGAGTTCAGCCATTGTTTCAGCCAATCATGGTGATCCAAATACATCTCTTGCAGTATTTGCTGTCGCGATGGTGTGGGGAGAATTGGGATCATAAAATTAAATTAAAAATTCTAAACAATAATAATTATCGTTTACATTTTATGATTTGTAAATGCTATCCTAAAGAACTTTTTTTGTAGGCTCTGTTGCGCTTTTTATCCAGTTCATTCGTCATCTCTCATATAACCCATTTTTTCATAGACTTTTTTAAATAAGAGAATTACATGAATCAAGCACTGATCACCGAACCCAATACGCAACAAGAACTCAGTTTGGCTATGCAGCTCAAATTACAGACTGCAGATGAGCATGAAAGAATGCATACACTGATGGCAAAGGCAGACGTATTTTCTAGTTTAGAAAAATATGCCTTATTCACTTTGTCACAGTATTATTTTCAATTGGAAATCGAACATTTATTTCAACAAGATCAAGTGGCTTTACATATTACCGACCTTGATATTCGTGGTCGTTCTGCACAAGCACTGTTAGATCTACAAGATTTAGCTATTCAACCTCAAGGCCAAACTTTAGAAAGCTTAAATGTGACTTTCCCTGCTGCTTTAGGCTGGATTTACGTTTCAGAAGGATCAACTTTAGGCGCGGCATTTTTATTTAAACAAGCTCAGCAACGCTTAGGCTTAAGTGCTGAAAATGGTGCACGCAATTTGGCAGCTTACCCTGAAGGTCGAGCGAAGGTTTGGAAACGATTTGTGCAAGCTTTAGATCAAGCCGAACTCAGCCCTAGCCAGAAAGATGAAGTTATTCAAGGAGCGCTTGATGCATTTAAATATTTTGGCAATGCCTTAATCAATTTAGAGCAACTTAAGTAAATTTATTCTATAAAAGTTAACTCATCTGATGGTAGGAGCTTGCAAAGCCACCTATTACAGTGAAAATTTTTAATTCATTTGTGTAAGCAATAGACCTTTCATAAAGCAAAAAATGATTATATGGAGTGAATCATATTGGATTGAAAAGTCCCTTCTCCCACTGGGAGAAGGCTAGGATGAGGGGCTTTTATGTTGATTTAGGTTTTAAAAAGGACTGATGAAAGAAGCCTAATATCTTACTCTTGTAATGTCTTATCTTTGCACTACAAACAAAAAAGTGCTCTGTTTTTGCTAATGTTGAACAAGGGATACTCCTATACGCCACGATAGCTACGCCTTGTTGGATTCAATGAAGAAAAGGTACTTACACTGCCCAGCCTAGGTTGCAAAGTTTTAATTCATTTTGCATAAACAATAGATCTTTCATAAATCAAAAAATGATTATATGGCGTAAATCATTTTGCTATTGAAAGTCCCTTCTCCCGCTGGGAGAAGGCTAGGATGAGGGGCTTTTATATTGATTTACAGTCTTAAAAAGGACTGATAAAACAAGAGAACTGAGTCAATCAGTGCTCTTGTTTTATTTAGCTCTATTCGTGTCAATGCAGTTGCTCCCTGCAAAGTAACAGTGAGAAAATCTAAATTGAGGCTTGTTTCTGGCTATATAACATAAACAAAATAGACAGTAGAAAGAGTCCACCCATCAACATGACCGTGACATGGAAAGCCAGCAATTCAGCAGATTGTAAGCTGTTGCCCTGCTGTTGAGATAAGGTGGTTACAACGGTCATTGCTGTACCTAATACTGCAATCCCAATTGTCATTCCCAATTGGCGTAGTGTATTTAAAATGGCTGCGGCAAAGTTTGCATCTTGTACTTGTACACTGCCCATGATCAATGTACTTGAACCCGGAACGATCAATCCCATACCAATTCCCATAAGTCCACTACAAAAGATAAATAGCGCAAAAGATGAATCGGTTTGAAAACTCATCATAGCCAACAATGCAGTGCCTGCAATTGCCAAGCCCAGTGTTAATAAGCTCGCTACGGTAAAACGCTGGTGTAATTTGGAAAAGGCAATTGAAACAAACGCCTGTGTTAAAAACTGTGGTGCAATCAACCAGCCTGCCTGTGCTGCAGTTAACTCAATCTGATTTTGATAAAACAAAGCAAATATAAATAACGAACTATATCCTGCAAATCCTAAAATAAAAGAAATCGCGTTATAGGCTAAAAAACGTTTATTTTTAAATAAATGATTGGGGATCAATGGATGAGTGGCATGTTTTTGTTGCCATACAAACGCCATACTTGCCAAGATAAACAAGAAAATACTCAGCATAAACCAATGTGCTAAATGCACATGTTGTAATGCGATAATGCTATACGTTAATGTGACAATCGCTACAGCACTGTAGAGCAAACCTAAATAATCAAAAGGTACAGGCACCGATTTCTGATCCGCCTCAATACCATAATAACCCAAGTAAATCGTTAGAATCCCAACAGGAAGATTGAGCCAGAAAATACTTTGCCAACCAAAATGATGTACCAATAATCCACCCATCAGCGGACCAACAATTAATGAAAACGCACTAAAAGAACTCCAGCGACCGATTTCACGCGCTTTGTCTTGCGGTTGATGAAAATGATGCACCATAATCGCCAATGCCAAAGGGATTAAAACTGCACCAGCCACCCCCTGAATCATTCGTCCAATAATCAACAAACTAAAATTGCTTGCCATCGCACAAATCAATGAACCCACGATAAAAATGATCACACCCAGTAACCATAACTTTTTACGCCCTATACGCTGGCTTAATGCTCCCACCGCTAACATTAAACTCGATAGACTTAAAGCATAGCTATCTATCACCCACTGTAGATCCGCCATATCACTATCAAATTGGTTTTGAATACTTCCAAGTGCAAGATTGACACTGCTTAAATCCACCAAACACAGAAAGGTACTGATATAGAGCGCTAAAATAAGATAAATCGGCTGGCGAGATGCATTCATACATCACCTAGATCATTTAAATGAGAATCATTATATTATACACTGACCGACGGTCGGTCAATGTATAAATACCCACTTAAAACCCAAACCTTTTATTTTTTATAGAGAGTCTTGAAAGCGCTTTTAAAGATCATCACTGATCACAACTCAACCAAAATGGTTAACTTTAAAATGTATATTTTCGGGTTCTAATTAAAATTGATAATAAAAGAATATCAGACGAGAAGCGATTTATACGATTCAAGATAATGCTGAAAGTCAGCCATCATGATGGAGCATTTTTAAATATTGCATTGCAATTTGCTGAGAAAAATCTGTGCTATCTTGTAGTTGATTGGCAATTGCTTCATCTGCAACCCCATGCACACCTGAATAAATCAACAAAGCTGTTAATCTTGGCTGTTCTAAATGCCAAATACCCGCCTGCTGCCCTCCATTTAAGATTTGCAGCAGTTGTTCCAATATCATATTTTTTTCATTATTTTTTCGTTCATGGTGATGTGCACCAAAAACAATATCATGTATAGCATAGCTTTCGAGGTAGGTTTGTATATTGGCAGAGACCCAAACCTTAAATTGACTGACCCAATCTTCAGCATCACATGTTGCAACAGCTGTATCTAAGGCCGCGATAAAAAAATCGATATAACGTTTTTTTAAGGCTTCAACAATATGCTGTTTCGATTCAAAGTAATGATAAAAGGTCCCTTTAGCAACGCCCACACTGGCAATAATTTCACTAATCGTGGTGGCTTCAACGCCTTTTGCTAAAAAAAGCGTTTGTGCAGCATTCATCAGCTCATCAATTCGGACTTCTGCTGGCTTGGTTTGCCTTTTTGTCACCTGAGTAGAAGCGACTTGAGATTGTGATGACATACTTCTCTATTTTCTACACGCAAGAATTTAATTATAGATGAGCCTTATCTAATTCACAATTCAAGCTAATACGAGTTCCCGAATACATCAATGTGGATATAATCCTAGTTCAGTCATACCAAATAATTTTTTAGCTGATAAAGAGACTTGTTCTTTTAAATTTTCTAGCGAAGATAGACATACTTTAAATACTTATGATGGATATTAAGTAACTAAGAATAAACTATTATGCTTTTGATTGGATCAGTGATATTAGGTGTTTTAAAACTTTAGGAATAAAAGAAATCGTGCTCTTAGGGCCACTTTAAAATGGGATTTCAATTTTTTATTGGCATTAATCCATGAATACAAATCTTCATTTAGCAGTCCAATTTGTTCTAGGTGCTTTTACAGTTCAAGATATAGTTGGTGATACTTTAGATTGGCGATATATCATGTACTCTCATCGTCGATTTAACTTATCCATTGGTGTACAAGATAAAATCAATGAGGCAATTCAATGTTGCATTGAGCAAGGCTATCTAACCCATGATCATAGATTGACTGAAAAAGGGTTTATGAAACTGAGAGCGTAAGAAAATAAGATTACCCACAATTTACATCGTGGGTAATCTTTAATTGCCTCTAAAAGTAATTACTTTCCTTTCGCAACCAACTCTTAATTTTTCAAATGAAAAACTTTTAAGCTTCGTCATTTCCCTCTAACCATTTGGTCGAGTCACAATTGGGAAAATCGAATCTGGACGTTTAAACATGGCAAAGAATTTTCCAATTTTCAATGGATTGCCTTTGACTTTACTGTCTTTAGACAGCAGGACTTTTACCCCTTCTATTTGACCTGTAATCATTTTTAGATATAAGGGCTTGGTTACGGTTAATGTTGGGCAATCCGATGCCAAATCTTTACTGTCATCATGACGCTTAAACTGCATGACTGAGTTTTCAACCCATAATGAAAAATTCTCTTGGGTATCCGACAAAACCAGATTGATACACTGGTTTTCATTTTTTAAATTTTCCACATCTAAATTTGTCGCCATGGCTTCAAGAAATCTTTCAGTTGGCGTGTGAATCAATAAATCACTCGGATCAGAAGTGTTTTGTAGGGGTACATTATTTTGTAGCTCTTGAGCGCCCACCAAAAAGAAATTACGCCAAGTTGAAGCCTCAGCAGCATAGCCCAATTGACGATAAGTATTTGCCAATAAGTCTTTTGCTTGCTGGTTCTGAGGGTTATTCAACACAATATGTTTTAAAATCTCGGCAGCCCATCTATAGTCAGCTTGAGCATAAGCATCCTGCGCATTTTTCAATGCATTGTTCTCACCACCTGCCAACTCAATATATTTTTTTGCAACAGATTTAGGCGGTAATGGATCTAAATTGGAAGGATGGGCATCGAACCATCCCATATAATATTGGTATACCGCTTTTACATTATGCTTAAGGGTTCCATAATAGCCATGCGCATATAGCTTTTGATCAAGTGCCGCTGGAAGCTGAATTTTCTCAGCAATTTCAGCACCATTAAAACCAGAGTTCATATATCTTACCGTCTGATCATGCGTAAACTTATAAACATCTCGCTGGGTTTTAATAAAATCTTGAATATTGTCATTGCCCCAGACCGGCCAATGATGCTGTGCGATCAATACATCTGATGCTTTAGCATGCTGCATTGCTTGGTCTAAATAGCCCACCCATTTTAAGGCATCACGTACTTTAGCACCTCGAAGGGTATAAAGATTATGCATGGTATGCGAAAGAATTTCTGCGCCATTATAAAGTTTCAGTGATGGAATAAAGAATGTTAATTCAGCAGGTGCTTCTGAACCCGGCACGTTATAAAACACAAAATCCAAACCATCAATGCTCATTTTCTGTTCTGCTTGGGTGATCAGTTGTGTAGGCTCAAGGATTCCCATTTTCCCAACAGCAACAGCCTTACCTAAACCAGTATCCACCAATCCTTCGGCGTTCTTAGGTAAAAAAGTTCCATACATATAAGTCGCACGACGTATCATGGCTGAACCTGCCATCACATTTTCACTGGTCGCTTCTTCCATAAAGCCTTGTGGTGCAATAATTGGAGTTTTTCTTGCGTTAATTTCTTCTGTAGAAAGAACCCCCAACGCTCCACCAAAGTGATCGATATGGCTATGGGTAAAAATAATGGCTGAAATTTTTTGCTCACCTAAATGCTGCCTAGCAAATTTAAGTGCTGCTTCTGCCGTTTCTTTGGAGGTTAATGTATCCACAATAATCCAGCCAGTATCACCCTGAATAATGGTCATATTTGCCAAATCAAAACCACGAATTTGCCAAACTCGATCTGTCACTTTAAATAGACCAACATTATTGTTTAGCTTTGCTTGTCGCCATAGCGCAGGATTAACAGTATTTGGGGCTGGATCATTTAAAAAATTAAATGCATCAAAATCCCAGATCACATTGCCTTTCTCACTTTTAATTTGACCCGTTGGTTTGGCAATAAAACCTTTTTGCGCATGATTAAACTCTGTCATATCGTCTAAATTATATTTACTTTTATAAGCATTATTTGATTCAATGACCGCTTCTTCGACTTGCCCATTTGCTGCCAAAACAGAAAATGGCAAAATAAACATCAATGAGACTGTTAAAAATTTAATTTTCATTGTCATTCCTTTTTTCAAAATATCCATAATTTTTGATTTTCTAATCCGTACTGTTCTTTTCATTCGGCATCTCATACGACGACTTTATCTCGCTATAAAATCCTTTACCCTCCACAAGTTAATTCATCGTCGCTTTTAATTGACTATAATTTTGGCTTAATCGTAATGTTGATTTACCTTAAAACGGATTCCACCTTCAATATAGTCTTTTAGATATTTACCCAGCAGTTTGTGGTCTTTCACATTGGTCGGCCAAAAGTGTTCAAGACCAATATCACTGACCACATTGAGAATGGTATTGAAGGTAAAGAGTACTTTTAATGCAATCGCATCAGGCTCTGAATCGGGCAAAGCCAGTTGTAATAAGTAGACCGCTTTATCTGAAACAGGTACTAGCGTTTTTACAACAATGATACGCCCTTCATCTCCTGCACTAATCGTTTTAGAAAAGAATTTTAAATAATGTATGCCATTTTCCTGTAAAAGAATCTTCACCATCGGGTTCATCAAGGCATCTACCACCTCGGACACTTGTACCTGTTCAGGTTGAATTGCATTTAATAGCGCAAGACTGTCGGTAACATAAGGTGTCATAACATGATCTAGCGCAGCTTCAACCAATCCCCATTTAGATTTGAAGTGGTAATATAAAGCTGATTTGTTTGCCACTTTTGCAGTTTCATTAATTTTCTGTACAGACAAAGTTTCGATATTGTTCTGAGAAAACAGAACAATCGCTGCCTCGATAAGCTTTTCTTTGGTTTGATTACTCATCACATTCCATAGAGAAAATAAAAAGAGAGGTCTCTTTTATATCAAAAATGATAAAAAATAAACCAGTCACTCAATAGACTGGCTTATTTTTAACGGAAGGATTACGAACAACCTTTGGCTTCAAATTCCTCTTTAGAGGTGTAGTTAAGCTCTGGTAAATAATCACCCATCACCGTCTTTTCATCTCCCCAAACTTTGGTATTTTGAATGGCTTGATTAAAGTTTGAATACGGTAATAAATTTCTCATAATCAAGAAACCGACATCATTATGCCCTTTCTCCACAGCATCTGGACCAGTATAACCATCACCACGCGGGCTTAAAGGCAAATAAGAAATCCCACATTCTTCTGTGGCATTCTTTGGTCGATCTTCGGGTAATGATACAACAAGGGTATAAAAACCATTTTTGTCTTTATGCTTCATTTGCTCGTCATAAATACAGAAGTTGGTTGCTGTCGAAATCAGTTCATTGGTACAAATCGACCAATAACGAATATCGCCTTTTGCTAAAGTGGTTTCATTACCAGAAGTTGCTGCGATTTGTGGTAGTTTACCTTTCACCACAACCACCTTACCAAGCTTGCGGCTAATTACCGAAAAGGTATATTCATTATCTGGTGTAGCCCATTGATTTAGCTTACGTTCAGTTTTAAACCCTTCACACTGATCTAGGTTATGTTTATAAATACAACTAATATTCGCAGGTCCGTTATAAGCGGTATACCATGTTGGTTTCAATTGTGCAGGAAAACCAACATAAGGTTGTTTATTGTATAAACTTAAAATCACGCTCAAAGGTGTTTGTACATTATCCAAAGCTTTTTCTTTGACTTTAAGGACTGTACAGACCTCAGCACCTGTTTTGATTTCACCATTGGCTAACTGTACTTTATAGCGCGGAAAATTGACTCCGCCTTTCTCATTAAAGCCTTTATTCGGCACATAAACACGATAGATTAACGCCACTTCATTGCTGTCTGTTTTAGGCGCATATAAGGTATTTTCTTTAGGTGATGCAGGTAGATCGCCTAACACCAACTCAGCTTTAAATCCTCTTTCTTTATTTAAGCGGTTATTACCCACAATAAAGGGATTGGTCACACCTTGATTGGGCTTAATATTGACATCCACCAGAGAATTAACGCGCTCTCCTTTGGCTGTATAGCTAACCAGAGAGGTGTGACGAGCGTAAGGATAATCACCATCGATAAAAACTTTTGCGCCTTCTGGCACTGTAAATTCACTCGACCAGTAATTTACATTGGAGTCTGGAAGCGCATAATTCATTGGATTAGCACCACCTGTTCCATCCTTACTCGAAACAGCATTTTGCCACATACAATCCGTCAGTTCTGCTTTAGGCGGTTGAGTTACACGTTCTGAATCATCATTGTCATTACAAGCACTTAAAGTGATTGAACCCATAACCGTTGTCAGCAGTATCCCTACTTTTAATTTATTCATCTTTTCCATAACTTACGTCCCTATGTCTCATGTTCTTTAATCCTAGAACGATGGTGACTTCATTTTAATTTTAATTGATCACTTCAATGGACTGGTTTTTAATCCACTTAGATTAAATATAATAATCCACTTAGATTAATTTTCAAGCGGTTTTTTTCTGATCTATTTAAAAAGTGCTTTTTGACATGGATCAACAGCATTTCCTGTTGGTGTTTAAAGCAATTAAAAATGAGGAGAACCTAACAGCTACGATCTTTTAATTCGTCATCCCTTACTTAGATAGATGAAGCAAAACCCTTGCTAAATTGCTTAAAAATATCGGCTCTGTATTGAATTCTTCATTTTAAAAGAAAAATAAAATAGGGAAAAATGGCGAAAAAAATTCTTTAAATTGAAAAAAAAATACATTCGATCTTTTTCATAAAGCAAAAAATGATCATCTGGAGTAAATCATATGGGTATTTAAAGTCCCTTCTCTCGTTGGGAGAAGGCTAGGATGAGGGGATTTTATATAGATTCATGCTTATTCAGGTTAAAAATCATCAATCCAATATATCCACCCTAGAGTACCCAATAAAAATTTACTGAATACTCTAGGTATAAATTTCTCTCAATTCAGGTTAATAAAATAAAAGCGGACTAAAACATATTAAAATAAATAGGAAAAACCCCTAACAATCGAAGCTCTTCAAACAGTTGTACAAATGCAGCAACCCAGAAAAACCAGATCACCTGAGTTAAGAACAACCTAAAATGTTTGGATGACACTTGGCAATATTGCGGTTCAGAATAGTTTTTAAAACTCGGCCAAAAGCGTGGTGTAGTTTGAGTATAATTCAAATACAATTGATCAAATTTTTTCCTCAAAAAACGCTCTTCTTGACGTATGACAAAGTAATAATAAACTAAAAACAACAAGCTAAAAGCCACAGGAAAGAATAAGGTTTCGGTTAAAAACATAATCCCCAGTGCAGCTAAAAAACTAAAGAAATAGAGTGGATTTCGGCATATGGAATATGGACCATCCATAACTAACTTTGCGTTTTTATGACCTAAAATATAGATACTGCACCATATCCGTCCCATCGCACCAATTCCTACTAAAAACCAACCGAGCAACCATAAAAGATGCTCAATCAATGGAAAAGTGTCGTGCCATAGACCAAAACTAAAAGCAATGATAAATGCCAATACAAAACCAATAACTCTTGAACCCATGGTCCTTATTCTGGAAGAAAATATAATACTCATATTATTTTCTCCCACAACAAAATAAACCATATTTTCTCAAATAAAATTTCGCATGACCCTTAATCAATTTTAAATAATACAAAGTACTTATTTTAAACGTAAAATTTAAATACGATGATTCCACAAAATAACATATAGATTTTTTTTGACTAAACATTTAAATACTCCTCAGCATATACGAAAAATATAAAATGGTGGGAGCTGTTTTAGCTAGCCACCGTATAGCTGCTTGAATTTAGGAGGAGGAGATAAATTATTTAATTCAGGGGATTGATATAAATTCAACCATCTGTATCTCTGAAAAATGAGAAGATTAAAAAATGGGTTGAATGTATTTTCAAAATAGCGTTCAATTTTTAAATCAGCAAAGTTCGATATGAAATTACATTTATCATTTAAACAAATATTTTGACAAAACTGATTTATTTCATTGTTATATCTTATTTTTTCAATATTTCTTTCAACATCACTTATGGCAATAAGTGATTCTTTATCATCAATATTTTGTTTTATATGGGATTGAGTCGAAATTTCATTAAGGCATAAAGATTCAACCACATACCAGACATTCTGAAATGTAAATTGAAACATCAATAGCCAAACAAAAAACAGCTTCTTTCCCATTACAACTTTCTGTAAACAATATTCATGATATTTAAAAACTCAACCAAGTAAGTTACTGCTCTAC
>NZ_WJYH01000078.1:0-12302 GCF_009668065.1 Acinetobacter sp. RIT698 | reverse complement strand
AAGTGATAAAAATCATTTTAAAGATGTTGGTGTTGAGCCATTGGTAAAGTATTAAAATAACGCATGATTTGTTTAAATTGGTTGAGTTGGGAGTGTAAGTAAATAAAATGGAGTTTATTAAAAAACGACACAAAATGTCGTTTAAAATAAAAAATAGGTTGGAAATATTGAGACTTTCAATTACATTGTTTTTATAAAAATTTTATGACTACTAATAATATGGAACAACTTAACCCATCAGACTTAAAAGCCATTATTCATTCAAAAAGAGCCAATCTCTATTATTTAGAACATGCACGAGTGATGCAAAAAGATGGCCGTGTTTTATATCTAACCGAAGCAAAAAGTGAAAATCAGTATTGGAATATTCCGATTGCCAATACGACTGTGATTTTGTTGGGAACTGGAACGTCGATCACTCAGGCTGCAATGCGGATGCTCTGTAGTGCAGGTGTTTTGGTCGGTTTTTGTGGCGGTGGGGGTACACCTTTATTTTCAGGCAGTGAAGTGGAGTGGTTAACGCCACAAAGTGAATATCGTCCAACTGAATATATGCAAGGCTGGATGAGCTTTTGGTTTGATGAAAAGAAGCGTTTAGATGTGGCTAAACAGTTTCAGCTTGCGCGGGTTGAATATATGCGTAAAGTTTGGGCAAAAGATCGGGACTTACAAGCAGAAGGATTTTACTTAGATGATCAGGATATTCAGCAGGCTTTAAGTGGTTTTGAAAAGAAGATTCCTAATATGACCAAAGTTGGCGATTTACTTCTTGCAGAAGCTCAGACCACAAAGCAGCTTTATAAAATCGCTGCAACACGTTGTAAACTCAAATTTGAACGAAATGCTGAATATGGTGATTTAGCCAATGACTTCCTCAATCATGGTAATTATTTGGCCTATGGTTTGGCTGCAACCACACTTTGGGTCTTAGGTATTAGTCATTCATTTGCAGTCATGCATGGTAAAACTCGGCGTGGTGCTTTGGTTTTTGATATCGCTGATTTAATTAAGGATGCTGTGGTATTGCCATGGGCATTTATTTGTGCCAAAGAAGGTTTTAAAGAGCAAGACTTTAGAGCCTTGTTATTGCAGAAATTCACCGAGCATAAATGTCTTGATTGGATGTTTGATCAGGTGAAATTACAAGCTTGCAGAAATCATGATGAAAAGGATCAAGCATTATGATTGTAACCTTCATTTCCCAATGCGAAAAGAAAGCACTGTCTCGAACGCGTCGTGTATTGGATGCATTTGCCGACCGAATTGGTGATAACACTTGGCAAACGGTGATTACTGAAGATGGTTTAATTACAGTTAAAAAGCTACTTAGAAAAACAGTCACAAAAAATACAGCGGTGTCTTGTCATTGGATTCGGGGGCGACGCCGAAGTGAGTTACTGTGGATTGTTGGGAATAGAAATAAGTTTAATAGTGAAGGCATAGTGCCTGTGAATAGTACACAAAAAGAAGTGTTTATGGATGTCATGACAATGAAAGCGAAGAAAGACGAGTTTTATGCAAACACACATTTACAGCCACTTGCAGAGCATTCATTTGCGATAGGGTATTTAGCACAACAATTATTTAAAAAAGTTGTTGAGAATGAAGAGTATGAGAATTTATCTAAAGTGGCTTTTCTGGCAGGGTGTCTACATGACGTCGGTAAATTAGATCCACTTTTTCAAGATTGGGTTAAGAAAGAAAAACAAAAAGCCCCTGAAGATGATGGACAACATATTGATGTCAAATTTACCTTTGATAAGCATCCTCGTCATAATGAAGTTTCATTATTAATTTTTAATTTTTTGGAACAGCAATGTAAGAACTTAAATAATCGACAAAAAGAAAGTCTACAGCATGTTCTGTATTGGCATCATGCTAAACCATATCGTCAAAATGATGATTTTTCAGGTGTTTATAAAGTTTATGAATATTTGATTAAGAATATTAATGTCGAACAGTTTTCTACTCTGATTAAAAATAGTACCAATTTAATTAAACGTATAAATGGAGTTGCTAAGCATTTTCAATCAACAGATTTGCTTGAGCAACATTTTCCTTGGAGTAGTGAAGATTTAGCAGTGCTTATAGAAAATTTTGAATATCAGTTTAAGAGTAGAAATTTTCCAGATTTTAAATCATACACAAATACTGATTCTACAGAAATTTTAAGTGGGAAAATTCAGGTTAATGCACAACATAATTTATTACGTGCTTGTGTTATTAGCGCAGATCGTTTGGTTTCTAAACAAACTGCACAAGATTTGATGGATTATATTGCTGAAAACCGTTTAGATGAATTATTGGATGATCAGGAAATCTTATCAAATTTAGATGAGCATTTAAAAAGTGTTGCTCATAAATTTCCTGATAGTGATAGAACGCAAAAGCAAAATGAAATCGCTCAGCAGCTTGCAGATTTACGTGATATTGCTGTGCTTGCGGGACCAGCTGGTTGTGGTAAAACTAGAATTGCTTTGGAATGGGCAAAACTAAAACAAGCTAAAAAAATTATTTGGGTTTGCCCGCGAGTTCAAGTCTGTCAAGGGATTTTTGAAGAACTGGTACAGGATTATTTACCTGATGCAAAAGTAGAAATTTTGACGGGTGAATTTAAGTATTTGCATGAAAATGGAAAAATTAGAAATGAGCCTGAACCATTTTCAGGAGATGTTGTAGTCACTACAATTGATCAAATTTTAGGTTCAATTGTGACGCATAGCAATGTAAACAGCTTACTACCGTTTATGGATGCTCATGTAGTATTTGATGAATACCATGAATACATTGGTATGGAAATTTTTAATATTTTATTTGCTGAACTCATTGCAAATAAAAATATGCGTAAATGCTATGAAAAAAATACCTTATTGGTTTCTGCAACTCCACATTACTATTATTTAGAACAAGTCTTAGGTGTTCATAAAGATGATGTGATTGAAATGTCATCTTTTAATAACAGTCAGTACCAGATTGAATTTATTGAATATGATGAATCTATTACAGAGGGAAATCCCTTTTATCAAAGGTTTGATGATCAAACTTTTATTATTTCAAATACAGCTCAAACAGCACAACTTGGCTTTATTTATCAAAAAGATTATGAAAATAGTGTGCTTTTTCATTCCAAATATAAACGTAGTGATAAAAAGAAATGGTTTGAAGAGGTTTTTGATTCTTTTAAAAAGAATGGAACAACCAAGTATGCTGTTTTAAGAAGTGGTCCGATTGTTCAGGCTTCTTTAAATATCACGAGTAAACATATGTTGAGTGAAATGACTTCACCTGAAAATATGTTACAGCGTTTAGGACGTTTGGATCGTTTTGGTGAAAATCATGATGTGAATGTATTGCAAGTGGCAATTACTGAAAATGTGAAAAATGGTAGTTGTAAAGGCTCATCAGCATTTTTTTTAAATCAATTGAATAGTTTGCAAATGACAAAAGCATGGTATGGCTTCTTACAAGATCGATTAAATGGAAAAGTCTTTAAGATTGCTGAGTTATATTCACTGTATAGAGAATTTTATGCACAACAAGATCAAATGAAGGAAAAGTCAGCTGTAGTACAAGATATGGATAAAGCTTTAAAGAAAAGTATTGATTTGATTAATAAAAAAGTTACAGAGCCAACTAAGGTCATAAAGACCAAAACAGCTGAAAGAAAATCTAAAATCAGCAACAACTCATTACGTGGTGATAGTCGTTTTGTACAGTTGGCTGTATTGAATTTAAATGATTTTAATCATCCCATTTTTGAAAATGAATATGCCTACCAACCGTCTTTGGATGATACAACCGAATACGATAATTTGACTGAATCTTTAACTATGATCAAAGACTCAGGACTAATTAATTATATTGCGCAAAAGCACGGTAATGTTGATCCAACTCATCACGTGAAAAGAATTCCTGATAAAAAACAACAAGCAAGATGTGCTATATTGGAAAATTATGCACGGGATGCAGATTACCCACTGTATTTAAGTTATATCGAAGATGATTTAAACAAGATTGGTGGGACAGGTTTTCGATATCCTGAAGCTATTTATTATGCAACAAGTGACAAACAGCCAATCGGCTCAATTTCATTAGATAAACTGAACTTTTTAACAACAAAACAAGAGGGAAAATAACATGACTAAAGTAACTGGTGTAAAAAGTGTAGATTTTAAAATCACTGCTTATGGTTATGGCGTAGTCAATTGGAACGGACCTACATCATTAACAGGTAATGATGGAAAGACCGTAGATAATCATACTTTACCTAAATTACGTGGGTTCAGTAATTTGTCTGGGAAGATTAAAGAAGAAACAGGCTATAAATATCGTAAAGAAGCTTCTGATATAAATTTTGATGAAAATCCATTGTATATCAGTCAAAACTGTATTCGTCATCATCTTTTCCGTGATCAATCTTATGATTTGCATTATGCAAAAGATAAAAATTTAATTGATGTTGTAGCATCAATTACTGGATTGATACGAGGGTATGTTGTGCCATCTAGCCAATGTAAGCGTACAAGCCCTTTATTGATTACTGATTTTATTGACAAATTAGGTAATGGAAATTTTGAACAATTATCTAATGCAAGTTCAAGTGAAGAAATTATACAAGCTGATGGGACTAAATCGTATAAGCGTGGTGAAAATTCAATTTTCTCCAAAACAACTTTTGGCGATACTCAATACGAAGCATTTGGTTCAATTAGCATTGAGCAACTTCAATTTATTTCTTTAGATAAAAAATTTGATCGTGCATCAATGATTATTAAAGAAGGTGAAGGGGAAAAAATTGCTGAAAAAGTTCAACAATTTATTAAGAGTTTAGATCCATCTAAAGAGCCAAAAGCAATTTTTCATAGTAATTATGTTCGTAAGGGTACAATTTTTAATGAGGGTGAAGTTGGAATTTTATTGGACAACACCGCGATTGATATTTTGGTCAAAGAAACTTTAAACATGCTTGAAGATTTAGTGATTAAACAAGCCAAAGGCTATATGTGCGTAGACACGGTTGAAGTAGATTATAACGATAAGAATAAAATGATGCGTATCAAACGTCGCCCTGATCAAGCGAATCCTGAACCTCAAAGTGATTATGCTGTTTATTTTGAAGCACAATGATGAGGTGATTTTATGCAAATCATTATTGAATATGAATCCTCCTGGCGTAATTCATTTTTGGATGGAGAGGATAATACTGTTAAAAGAAACTTTATTGGTTCTATGACTGCATTGAATGATAAAAAAGCAGAGAACTATAAGTCTAGAAGTATCACTAAAAATACCGTGATGGGGATATTGAATAGGCTCATTGGAGATCAGCGAAAATTATACGATGCAAGAAGTCGTGATGATTATTATTTTAAAAGTATTGAAGAAGTTTTACAGGATAGTGATATCCATGATGAATTCATACTAAGTCAGGAAGTCGTTTATTTAAGAAATATTTCTGGGAGTACAGATCAGAATTCTTTTACAGGGATGATTAAGTTAAGTGATCCTTGGCTTAGTGTGAATTATGCAAAAGAGTTTTGGAATGTGTTGTGGATGAATTTAGAGGAATTGTTTCAATTTATCCAAGACAAAAATATTGAATCGAAAATAGACCCTATTCTAGATCCATTAAGTATTTTGCAAAGATTAGAAGAGGTGAAAAAAATTAAAGTTGCTGTTACTGACGAAATAAATCAAGTAGCAGAAATTTTATCTAGCCGATATCCAAACTTTGCATTAAAAGAGTCAGCCAATAAAGTTAGTGTACTTCCATTATATTGTTCAGCTTTATATTTAAAATTAGATAAATTGACTGAGCAGCATGATACAACTGCTATCAGAGCATCGAGAGGCGGGTTGACAGGCATTTCTCATAATGGTTTTACACCCAAAAATTTAATGGAAAGATTCACGACTGGACAACAAAAAATAGTTTGGGGAAATCCCTATATCAATTCCAAATTCGTAAAAGGTGAGGGCGAAATTAAACAACTCCTTCACAAAGCAAGTGGAAAACTTACAATCAACCTAAATATTTCTAAAGAGCAAGCTAGAGATTTAGAAGAAAAAATTGAAAATGCAGGCGTATCTTCATTTTATCTAGGGAAAAAAGGACTTGCCTATGTTACAGATATTCGATGAGGTCATTTAAATGAAACGTTATATTGAAGTGACATTAATGAAAAATGATGACTTTTCACCTTTTGAGTTATGGTCACGTATCTATGTCCAGCTGCATATCGCATTTGCTGAAATGAAAGATGCGAATAATAAAGTGAATGTTGGTATTTCATTTCCACAATATCGTTTTAATCAGCAAAAAGGTATTGGTTTTTTAGGTGAAAAACTTCGTCTTTTTGCTGAATCTGAAGATGATTTAAAAAAGCTTGATATACCAAAGTGGCTTGAGCGTTTGGTTGATTATATTCATATCAGTTCTATTAAAGAAGTGCCTGAAAGTAAAATTACTGGTTATGCAATTTATAAACGTAAACAAGTTAAAACCAACGCTGAGCGTTTGGCACGCCATCGAATGAAAAGAGGGGATATAGGCTTTGACGAAGCATTGAATCGTTATCGCCAAGTGGTGACAACAACTGATTTGCCTTATGTACAGATGCTAAGTTTAAGTACATCGGATGAACAAGATAAAAAGCGTTTTAAGCTATTTATAGAAAAGCAAATCACTGAAAAATCTGAAATTCAGGTTTTTAGTACATATGGGTTAAGTTCTGTGTCTACAGTACCTGAGTTTTAACCCAATATTTTTTCACTCTTTAACAGTTTAATAAAATCAATAAGTTATGATTGTGGGTTAAAACTTTGGTCTTTTATAGGTTTTTAGTCTTAACTCACTGTTATAACTTTATTTTTTGTTTTAAAATTATAGTTCACTGCCACATAGGCAGCTTAGAAAATATTGCTATTACCCATTGTAATTACCTCTTAGTTCACTGCCACATAGGCAGCTTAGAAAAATAAACAATTTTCTTAGCAAAAATTGGTTTTGTTCACTGCCACATAGGCAGCTTAGAAAGAAATGGCCGTGTAAAAGTAAAGCTCGACCAAGTTCACTGCCACATAGGCAGCTTAGAAAAAAACAAAACAAAGTTACGGCAGTCGGTTTTGGTTCACTGCCACATAGGCAGCTTAGAAATTTTATGTTTTTATAGGTTCAGGGAATGTTGAGTTCACTGCCACATAGGCAGCTTAGAAAGCTTACTTCAGGAATGTTTCACTTAACAAATGGTTCACTGCCACATAGGCAGCTTAGAAAAATAGCTTTTATATTTTTAGTCGGATTTAGAAGTTCACTGCCACATAGGCAGCTTAGAAAATTCTGAAAAAGTTTACAATTTGTACCTTCGAGTTCACTGCCACATAGGCAGCTTAGAAAAATAAGTGATGAAGAGGGATTGGCTTGTGAGTGTTCACTGCCACATAGGCAGCTTAGAAAGTACGGCGTGAGCGACGCACTAGGTCGCAACAGTTCACTGCCACATAGGCAGCTTAGAAATTTTGACCATGCTTTGCTCTAAAACCTGATGTGTTCACTGCCACATAGGCAGCTTAGAAATAAAGTGGTACTAAAAAATGCTTTAACATAATGTTCACTGCCACATAGGCAGCTTAGAAATTTCTTTCTTCACTTGTAATAATAAAATCAAAGTTCACTGCCACATAGGCAGCTTAGAAATGTTATTTCATGTTTGTTTTATTTGAAAGGCTGTTCACTGCCACATAGGCAGCTTAGAAAGTTAATAGATTTAATGCGTCCACTTATTGCCTGTTCACTGCCACATAGGCAGCTTAGAAAATTCTTAAACATGATAGAAGAACAGACAAATGGTTCACTGCCACATAGGCAGCTTAGAAAAAATATGAAGAAATACCAAACGATGTAGTTCAGTTCACTGCCACATAGGCAGCTTAGAAAAGTTCGCGCCTACGGACGCTCTGTTTCTACTGGTTCACTGCCACATAGGCAGCTTAGAAAAATTGACTGTTTTAGTAACTCTTTATTTGAAGGTTCACTGCCACATAGGCAGCTTAGAAAATCACAACAGATGGATATTTTAATGGCTCGTAGTTCACTGCCACATAGGCAGCTTAGAAATACATTATTGAGCGTGGGCATGATGGAAAGCCGTTCACTGCCACATAGGCAGCTTAGAAAAATTTCACCGGGTAAACTTGTGATCATGGTTAGTTCACTGCCACATAGGCAGCTTAGAAATTATCTTTCGGCGCGTAATTCTTTTTGTACTCGTTCACTGCCACATAGGCAGCTTAGAAATTCGACTTGATATGTAAATGAAGATGAAACACGTTCACTGCCACATAGGCAGCTTAGAAATGTTGAGTAGCTTGTTGATTATTTTGCGTAGGGTTCACTGCCACATAGGCAGCTTAGAAAGTCAATTTATGCTGACTCAGCTAAAAATACTGGTTCACTGCCACATAGGCAGCTTAGAAAAATACGTTTTGTTCTCATCGTCTTTATCCGTTGTTCACTGCCACATAGGCAGCTTAGAAAGGCACGCAGATACCGTTTTTTGTGTCAAGAAAGTTCACTGCCACATAGGCAGCTTAGAAATTTGGTACACAAGGAGAAGCGCAAATGATTAAGTTCACTGCCACATAGGCAGCTTAGAAAGTTTACGATTTCTTCTATTTGAAATGGAAATGGTTCACTGCCACATAGGCAGCTTAGAAAATTCACTAAGTGAAATAGATTCTTTATCACCAGTTCACTGCCACATAGGCAGCTTAGAAATGGCAATGCTGGATTCACGTTGTAATTTTTAAGTTCACTGCCACATAGGCAGCTTAGAAAATACTTTCTTGAGGATGAGCGAATTTGTGTTGGTTCACTGCCACATAGGCAGCTTAGAAATATCAATCAAGCTGTTGAGCGACTAGAGGATAGTTCACTGCCACATAGGCAGCTTAGAAAAAGAGGTTGAGATCCGATTCATTGGTTTGATCGTTCACTGCCACATAGGCAGCTTAGAAAACTCAAGCATTTCTATATCAATCCTCTGAACTGTTCACTGCCACATAGGCAGCTTAGAAAATGTGCTGATCTGCGTAATACAATTCGAACTGGTTCACTGCCACATAGGCAGCTTAGAAATGTTACGCTACAGCACAAGAAACACACGAAATGTTCACTGCCACATAGGCAGCTTAGAAATATCACTATCGAATTAAGTGCAAATGGTAATGGTTCACTGCCACATAGGCAGCTTAGAAAATTAGTATAGACCTTTTAAAAATTCTCTAAAAGTTCACTGCCACATAGGCAGCTTAGAAACAACTAATATTAAAATCAGTCGGTTTCTTATTGTTCACTGCCACATAGGCAGCTTAGAAATGAGTTGCTGGTATTTATTCCTGAAGCCAGTCGTTCACTGCCACATAGGCAGCTTAGAAATAAACAGTTGGCTACACCTTCGGCTCATCAACGTTCACTGCCACATAGGCAGCTTAGAAAAAGTAACCCCCCAACATTCGGTATAGTCATCGGTTCACTGCCACATAGGCAGCTTAGAAATCAACGACTCGCATCGCAGATTTATTATTAAAGTTCACTGCCACATAGGCAGCTTAGAAATAATGCCCACAAGACCTTTGCCCATCTCAGACGTTCACTGCCACATAGGCAGCTTAGAAATTTTCGAGCTAAAGCACAACCAGAACCATTAAGTTCACTGCCACATAGGCAGCTTAGAAATTAAATTGTGGGTGACTCCCCGACCAATGGAAGTTCACTGCCACATAGGCAGCTTAGAAAATTCGCATCAAAAAGTTTCCGACCATATGTATGTTCACTGCCACATAGGCAGCTTAGAAAATGTGTGACTGGTACGTAAAATATAAAGAAGAGTTCACTGCCACATAGGCAGCTTAGAAAAGTTGCAAATTTCTGTAGTTCAGGACATGACATGTTCACTGCCGCATAGGCAGCTTAGAAAATTGTAAACATGCCCTTACCGCTTGTTGTTGCCGTTCACTGCCGAGTAGGCAGCTTAGAAACACAGCAACAGGATTAACAAAAGTTAAAACCAGTTCACTGCCGAGTAGGCAGCTTAGAAATATAATAAGAATTGCTAACCGTTAAATTATTTGTTCACTGCCACATAGGCAGCTTAGAAATCTTGATGTACCTTTCCCGACTATCGAGCGACGTTCACTGCCACATAGGCAGCTTAGAAAATCTTATCGGAGAATACATAAATGCCAGCCGTGTTCACTGCCACATAGGCAGCTTAGAAATGCAATCTCACCATCACGACGATTAGAGAAATGTTCACTGCCACATAGGCAGCTTAGAAAAACATAAAAACACAAGGCTGCACGAGGGTCTAGTTCACTGCCACATAGGCAGCTTAGAAACATTACAACCCCCAATCATTTAGAATCTAAATGTTCACTGCCACATAGGCAGCTTAGAAAACCCAGTAATATGTGAAAGTGGATCAACAGCAGTTCACTGCCACATAGGCAGCTTAGAAAAGAAGCAAAACAAGCTTTTGATGGGATGGGTGGTTCACTGCCACATAGGTAGCTTAGAAATTCGGGATAGCTTGACGGGGCAAAGTCTAACGGTTCACTGCCGAGTAGGCAGCTTAGAAAGTCAATTTTTGTTCCTTGCTGATCATAAGCTGGTTCACTGCCGCATAGGCAGCTTAGAAATGAATATATTTGCTATGAAGTTTTGAATAATCTGTTCACTGCCACATAGCAGCTTAGAAAAACTATGAGCGTTCTCATCGTATTGATTTACCAGTTCACTGCCGCATAGGCAGCTTATAAATTATTTCTTGTGTAACAAGTAATGTTGTTAATGTTTTGAATTGCAAGTTCGTTAGAAATAATTTTTAAAAATAACTCTAGGGTTATTTATTTAGAGCAACTCAGAGGTTATATTTTATTCTTCGAAACTTCATTTTCTCCAAAAGAGGTGAGTATGTTATATCCAATTGCAGTAGAAAAAGGTTCGAATGATGAAGCTTATGGCGTGATTGTTCCTGATATTCAGGGATGTTTCTCTGCGGGAGATACTTTTGAAGAAGCATTAAGCAATGCTAAGGAAGCAATTGCAGATCATTTGGAAATTTTAGCAGAGGATGGCAAAAATATTCCTTTGGCATCAGAAGTAAGTAAATTTCTGAATGATGAAAAGTTTAAAGGCTTTATCTGGGCAGTCGTAGATGTTGATGTGAATCGTTATTTAGGTAAGGCTGAAAAAATTAATGTCACTTTACCAAGTCGCTTAATTTATCTCATAGATGATAAAGTAGGTAAAGATAAGCAGTATAAATCCCGTTCTGCATTTTTGGCAGCTGGTGCTGAAAAAATATTGCAAGCTTCATCATAGCTAACCAAAAAGACCCACTCAATTGAGTGGGTTTCTGAATATTTAAAGAAAAGTGAATGAGTATTAAAACTAATACTCAGCAAGAGGCAAAACATTTTTAGAAAGACCATTGTTTGCTGTCATATAGGTAGCTTAGAAAATTAGAGTGTCTAAGGTTTTCTTAGGCAAGGCGTTCACTGCCGAGTAGGCAGCTTAGAAATACCACTTATCGCTATAGCCGCTTAGGTCTGAGTTCACTGCTACACAGGTAGATTAGAAAGAAATGTTGAGTATCAAGGACTCGCCAAGTGAGTTCACTGCTACATAGGCAGCTTAGAAAAAGAGCTCATTACTTGATATAAGCCAAAGAAAAGTTCACTGCCGAGCAGGTAGCTTAGAAAAAAGATTTCAAATTCAGCTCTTATACTTATAAGTTTACTGCCGCGCAGGCAGCTTAGAAATGTAGACGGTTTCTACCACCACAGTCGTGCTAGTCCACTGCCACATAGGCAGCTTAAAAGAAGCCAACAATACATACATATTAATATGTTAACTATTTCACATTTTAATTGGAAAAAATATTTATATGATTTTTAACATTAAAAAATTTGAATATTGTAAAGAAAAATAAAATATTCATTCCTTAAACTCATGTGTAAATATAATTATTAATTGTCTTGAGAGTATCTTTTGGCAAATGTTGGTCAGTGGAAATTCTAAATTTAAGCCAAATATCCGTTAGTAAAATAGTAGATAAAGCATGGCTATTCCTTGATCTTTGGACTTTTTAATGGGATGGAGGTGAGTTATGATATCGCCGTTTTCTTGCCTAAATTTCCAAAAACACACAGAAAATTTCCTGATCAAATGAGATAGAGTGATGGTTTATCTGCACGTGACTAATTCAAAATTTACGCTTAAATAACGTGAATTTTGTTTT
>NZ_WJYH01000077.1:0-12726 GCF_009668065.1 Acinetobacter sp. RIT698 | reverse complement strand
TGTTTAAATTAAAAAAAGTTACAAATTATTATCATAAAATAATATTATATTATAATTTTATGATACTTTTTAAACATGAGGATGTTTTAAAAGCGACTCATATTATCCCTACTTAATAAAAGGCATATATAAATGGCTAAAATTGACTTAACACCTTTATCAGAAATTGACGGATTCACTGCTGCAGCACTTGTTGATAGTACAAGTGGCTTATCATTGGCTTCATATGGAACAGGAATTGATTTGGAACTTGCTGCCGCTGGAAATACGGAGGTTTTAAAAGCGAAAATGAAAACGGCAGAAGCGTTAAAATTACGCGACACGATTGATGATATTTTAATTACATTAGGAAAGCAGTATCACTTATTGAGGCCACTGGATAAAAACAGTAGCTTATTTTTATATCTAGTATTAGATCGCCAAAAATCTAATTTAGCGATGGCACGACACGAACTCAGAGTTTTTGAAAAAGAATTAGATTTCTCATAAGCATCAATGTTTTGGCTATTGCATCAGTGCTGTTGTGATAGCCTGTTGGGTGATTTTTGATTATAAAATCAAAATATTCAAAAAATATTCACCATAATTTATAATAGATTTATTGATAAAATCAGGGATTAAACAAAATAAATAATTTAAACTCAAAGTCATGCATTAAGCTAAGATTATTGTGAGATAAAAAAATTCATTGAAAATCTTGTAAATATTATTACAATTCTATAGCTAACAAATTTAAGGAAATATGGTATGGAAAATAAAACAGCAAGATTAACAATTTTGATTGATCCAAATAAAAAACAAGCTTTTGAAGAATTATGTAATCGTCAGGATTTAAAGCCATCTCAAGTTGTTCGTCAATTAATTCGCGAATATTTAGATAAGCATGATACTGAATATTCAACTAAATTACCCATAGCAAAAAATAAATAGAGATCAATTTTCTCTATTTATAAATACTTTACTGAGCCGTAAGATTTATTTGATATTTCTAGTGCTTTTAGAGAATAAAAATAATACGTTAAAATGAAAATGATCATTGCTTCTATTTTTCATGATTATTCCATGTGCTATATTTGTTTGATGATTAAAGTTTTTAAGCAATCATATAGAATAAAATGAGTCGCGCTCAAAATTTGCATAAGCTGTTGAAAAATTTTAGCTGATAGACCTGTATATTTATTTTGCTTTAAAAGATCAGCGCATGTTAACTCCCTTATTTGTTATTCAATTGTTTTTAAAAATAAATAAAAAAACAGGAAAGTTTAAGCTAGGATTAGCTTCATCATGTTCTATAAATTTAGCCACTCATGGTCAAGCAAATCATCCATTATAAAGGTTTAATCTTTTTTGCCATGCTTATTGCATTTGGTCTTGGTATTTTGCTCAGTAAAGCAGAGCTTCCTTTATCACAAAAAGGACATATTGAGACGGAATGTTTCGGTATACATATTCCTGAAAATTTAAAGTACACGCAGTCTAGACAATATTGTAGGTGTTTTAAAAACCGCTTGAATTACAGCAATAAAAGTGAAATCGAGAAAATGTGTTTAGATAAATAGTGGGAAAGGGGGGCTATCAATACCAATATAATTCACTCAACATGATCGCTTTTGATTTATGAAAAGAGATTTAATGATATATAAATCTTAATGATAATCAATGTAATAGGTAATCTAGCGTGGTAGGTTTATACGTTTTTTTATAAAATAATTTTTACTGGCTAGTTTTTGTTTAGTGTTATTTAGATTTTTTCAGGTTGATAGATATTAAATTATAGTCAATCAAACTTATCTATTATCTACCAATTAAAAAAATATTCAATTTCAAAATTGCTGTGATATCGTTCAATAATGTTACTACATCTTGCAGATCAAAGCGCATCTGACTATATTAAAACTACAGTAGGTCGATAAGACGCTACGAAGTAGTTGGACAGATCAATGACGGCTTATTGAATTTGTGACTCCAGTTCAAATAAAAAATAAGCACTAGCTTTCCAACATAAAAAGCTCGCAGAAATGCGAGCTTTTCTTTTTCTGATTTTTTGAAACGTCATGAAATAATTGATTGAAGCTGTATTTACACAAAGTATTCAAAGTAACTCTCTATTTTATAAATAAAAAAAATAGTAATGTAGCTAATTTTTAACATTGCCATAAAATCTAACAACTTTAAGCTAATTTTTATTTTGGCGCATGCTATAAGAAAACAGTATATAAAAAAGAGGACAGAAAAATGACTGAAATGATTACAGTAAGGGTCAAGGATCAATATAGTAATGAGCTGAATGCGATGGCTTGGTTAAATAAGCTGCAAGAGCATGAAGACACAGATAATTTATCATTGTTCCAAAAAATTGATCATATCGTTGTTGATGGCGAGAAGATCTTACCAAGTATAGAGTTGCTTTTTGAAAGCAAAGAAAGTGACAGTATTTATCGTGTAATTGAACAAGTCAGCTAATTGTTATCATCAATTAAAAAACGTGTTGGGTGAAAAGCCCAACACGTTTTATTTTTAATCAGTTTAAAAGGTTGTGTGAATATTAAGCAGCTTTAAAATGATCGAGTGTGACAGCAACAAGATGATATAAGGCCAAACGGTTTTTGTTTGCATGCTCAATTGCATTTTTTTCAATTTTAAACTTATCTTGAAGTGTTCCTCGAGAATAGCTTTCAACCAAAATATGTTGAGATGAAATAGGATCGCTTTTGATACGTAAATCTTTTTGATATTTAATATTGGATACAGCATTTAAACATTGTTCAAACGTTGGATAAAAATTTGAAAGTTCTAAAGCTGTTTGGTTGGTCGATTTTGTAAGATATTGAGTCATAATTGTCTAATTGTTTTAAATCATTGGCGTGCTCATGATTCTACAGAATGCTCGTAAAACAGACAATGTGATTTTGTAAAGAGATATGAATGTATGGGAATACGCTTAAGTTGGCTTAAAAATTGATCTGTATTACTCCCATCTAAAATTGCAAAGCCGGGATAATACTGTCCCAATAAATCATCTCAATATACATAAAACTTTGATTTATTGGTGGTAGCTTATTTGGCTTTAAGATTTTAATATTCTAGAATAAATCAAAAATAACCTTTAATAAAAAGACTTAGAATGACGCTAAAAACACTTAATTTGTCATTCTAAGGGGGTGAATTGAAATAAATACTTAGGGTTGCTTTAAGATGATTGTAAATGTTGGAGTGAATAATTAATTTGTTGCATGGTTTGGTTTAATTCTTGAGGGGAAATTCGACTTTCTTGAAGTGCGGTAATCCACTGCATTTGGCAAAATTTAATATCTCGAATTGATTTTGCCTGCTGTATTTGCATGACCAATTGTTTGGTCATCAAGCCGCAATGCGTTTGTAGCAGGGTAGACATTTTGTATTTGATGTCATCAAAATTTATATAATTCAGTTCAGGCGTAATTTCGGCATGCGCTACTTGTCTAGGTGTGACCGTGCTAAAACTTTGCTGGATGGGGTTTGGATCTGCTGATTTTGTATTTTGACTGAGCTGTGTATTGCTAATAATTGCTGGATTTTCAACTGCTTTAGGCGACGGTTTAAAGCCAATTTCAATTGTCAGATTTGAAGGGGTGCGCTGATTTGATTGTTCAATCTTGGACGATTCTGATGTTATTTTTGACTTAACTTGAGGCGCACCATTCATTTGATTCTGAAAAATTAGACCAAGCTCTTCTAATTGTTGAATAAGTTCTGGTGTTGCAAGCCGTTGCTTTAGTGCACTATTCAAAATTTTAAAATCATCTGTGCCGATAAGAAGCAGTAATTGTCTTTGGCGAGCAGTGAGTTGAATTGAGCGGTGTTTTAAAGTCTGAATTCCCAAATCAGTTTTAAAATAGTGATCCATGAGTCAAATTATTCCCCAATAAATTGACCCTAGAGTAAAGAATGAAAATTACACTAATATGACTTTATTGTTACAAATCATCAGTTTAAAGTGTGACGATGTTTGCATTCTCTAAAGCTTTGCGTAAATAAGGGTCAAGCTCATCTTGACGAAGCAACCATTGCACATAGTCTTTGGGTAATTCTGCAATCGCTGTCCCACGATGCTTACCAAAGTTAATACTGCGCGGGATACGCGCATCTTCTGAGGCTTCATATAATTCTTCAATGGTTTGAATTTTGAGTTGATAAACAATATGCATGAGAATATTTGCAGTTAAAATAATATCGGCATCCGCACGATGTGCACCTTTTAACATTTCACGTGCTTTCTCACTACCTTTACTGATCATATAAATCAGTGCTGATATATTGTGTGCTTCAGCATCAGGCCAAACAAGACGAGCAAGTGCCAGCGTACAAATGGCTTTGATATGAGCAGTATCTACGCCACATTGTTGGATTGCGCGAATATCATAATCAATATTATGCCCAATGATATATTGGGTGTGCTGAGGAAGTTCAAAGCTGGAAAAATTAGGTTGCCCGACAAGATCAGATTCTAAGATATGGTGAACTGCCATTGAGCCAAAGGAAATTTTTTCATTGCCAATACTATAAAGTTGATCGAACATTTGTTCCCGATCTAAGCTTAATTTCCCTTCTTGAATTTGAATCGGTGCATAAGCAATTTCAATGGGCAATCCATTGAGTGTATGAGTTTCAGTATCTAGAATGATTGCTTGCATACCTTTGTTCCTCAACAAATAGATAAGAAAGAGCGCCTTATTAAACTAGCTTTTTTAGACGCTAAATACAAATGAAACCCATCTAAAATTAAGATAAGTACAGGCTTTTGCTTAAATCACACGCAGAATCAGTTTTTTAATGTGAATTATCTTTAGAATACTTAAAACCAATGATTAAAAATTGATTGAAATTTAAATAATAAAATAAATCATTGATAAGAATCTATTCATCGTTAAAACTGTGAAAAATATATTAAAAATTGAGTGTTATGAAATTAATTTATGCTGATTGGTGTATAAAAACCACATTAAATTCAGTTGATTGATAAATAAAAAAGTTGGATTGATGAGATAATTTAATATGTTTTAAAGATTAAATCTCATTTGCTAAATTTATATTTATGTCTTAATTGTAATAAAGCCTAGCTTAAATATCGCCAGGTATTATGAAGTAATAACAACATAAACATTAAACTAAGATGAGTGATCTATTGGATCAGCGCTGGCAAACGATGGGTTGACCCTGCTGAACTGATAGAAAAAATGATAAAAAGGAAGAATTATATGAAATTAAAATTACTTTCAGTGTTATTGACTGGATCTACGCTATTTCTAACTGCATGTGGTGGTGATGACGACAATAGTGATCATTTATCGACAAGCTCAGATGTAGATGTGAACAATATTCAAAATCCAGTGGTCAATACACCAGTACCTTATAATATTAAAAATGATGTTCTTCCACCCAATGCGGATGAGAGTGTGGTGATGACTTATAAAATGAAAGGCATCACAGGACAAGAAACTCAGGCAACCGCATTGGTCTTTACCCCTAAGACTGCACCGCCTGCTGGAGGTTGGCCAATTGTGGCTTGGGCACATGGAACGACTGGTGTTGCTGACAAGTGTGCACCGAGTAAAAATAAATTATTTGTGCCTATAGCCGATGTGCATACTCAAAAAATGGTTGATGACTTTGTTAAGGCAGGTTATGTGGTGGTTGCGCCAGATTATGAGGGTATGGGTGAACCGAGCGAGAAGGAGATCCATCCGTTTTTAAATTTAAAAAGTGAAGCTTATTCGATTACAGATGCGGTGGTGGCAACCAAAAGTTGGTTGGGTAATAAAGCATCCAATAAATGGGCGGTTGCTGGAATCTCGCAAGGCGGTCATGCAGCATTAGGTGCAGCGCAGTATGCAGCCCGTGCCAATATGGATTATAAGGGTGCAGTTGCAATGGCACCGGCAAATAATCTGGAATTGATCGAAAACCTGTCGGAAATGGCTTTAGCGGATGCAGATGGGTTAATTCAGATCGGCGGTTATGCTGCACTCGATACTTTAACGGCTTATATGGCAGCGGGTATAAAGGCGGTAAATCCAACTGAGGCTGTATACAGTATTATATTTAAAACACCTACTGATAAAATTGCTGAGAAAGCAGAAAGAGAATGTCTTGCAGGAATGGGGGCTGCTTTTGCACTACCGATGACTGTTTATAATATTAAGAACGGGAGTCTTAAAGATTATCCGCGTAAAAAAGAGGGCTATAAGAATGATCCAATCGTAAGACAATTTTTGGGTACAGATTCACAGCCCTTACAAACACTCGTTAAAACGCCGATTATTATTTATCAGGGCGGTAAAGACACTGTTGTATTACCACAGGCGACTGATGCCTTGGTGGCACAGGCACGAGCTTTAACCACCAAAATTGATTATAGAACCAATTCAAGTTGGGATCACACTGGTTCATTTACGGCCAATGTTGATAATGGACAACTGCTAGAAGATATTAAGACCTTGCTTGCTAATTAAATTTTGAGTGTGTTTAGTCCTTACAAGTGGCTTCTTTTATAAGTCTTTTTTTAAAACATAGATCAACCTAAAAGCCCCTATTATGAAAAATAGGAGGCTTTTTTATATGGATTTGAAGCATGTTGAAATTTTAGAAAACAATTTTTAAGAACATAGTTTTTTGGTCTGGTTATTAAACCTCTTTCATAAATCAAAAAACGCTCATCTTTTTGTTTAATATTCATTCTGCAAAATTTAAGATTTTCAGCCATAATCTGCATTTATTCCCAACAAATTCATTCATTCTTGCAGATAAAGGTTATCAAGGGATCTCTGTTATATATACCACTAAGCTTTTACCGTCCAAAACTAAAAAATGCGGTGAATTAGATCCTTTGCTAAAAACATATAATTGATAAAAGAATAAGGGCATTGAGCATGTGTTTTGTACATTAAAGACTTTCAAAATCTTTGTAGAGTGTTATCGAAATAAAGGGGAAAGACTTGGCTTAAGGTTCAATTTGATTGCAGGTATTTATAATTTAGAACTGAGTAAAAAGTGATTTATGAAAGGAGTCTATTAAAAATTTTTAATAAATTAGTTCTTTTGGACGATTTAAGTTAATTCAATTTGTTATCAAATATTCATTCAAAATACTAAAAAATATTATATGCAAGGATGAATAAAATGAAATTAAATTTACTTTCAGTCATATTGGCTGGATCCTTTCTATTTTTGACTGCCTGTGGTGGTGATGACAAGAGCGATACTCCATCCACAAGCCCAAATGTCAATGTAGATGTAAACAAAATTCAAAATCCAGTGGTAAATACCCCCCAACCATATATGCCAAATTCCCCAAAAAATCGTCCAGAAAATGCAGCTGAGAGTGTGGTGATGACCTATAAAATGCAAGGCATCAAAGGAACAGAAACTCAGGCAACCGCATTGGTATTTACCCCTAAAACTACGCCTCCTGCTGGTGGTTGGCCGATTGTGGCTTGGGCACATGGTGCTGTAGGTGTTGCTGACGATTGTGCGCCGAGTACAAAGGAATTAATTACGACTTCATTTTTAGGTGCACAAGATAGGTCTATCTATAACATGGTCGATAGTTTGGTTAAAGAAGGCTATGTGGTGGTTGCACCAGATTATGAAGGTCTAGGTGAACCGAGTAAGCAGGAGATGCATCCATTTTTAAATTTAAAAAGTGAAGCCTATTCGATTACAGATGCGGTGGTGGCAACCAAAAGTTGGTTAGGCAATAAAGCATCTAATAAGTGGGCTGTTGCGGGGCACTCACAAGGCGGTCATGCAGCATTGGGTGCAGCACAATATGCAGCGCGTGCCAATATGGATTATAAAGGAGCAGTCGCACTGGCACCCGCAAATAATCTAAAATTGATTGAGGAACTGTCGGAGATGGCTTTGATGAACATGGAGGATGGGACATTCGCTAAAACATTCGGTTATATCGTTTTAGATACCTTAACGTCCTATATGGCGGCGGGGATGAAAAGCCTTTATCCGACTGAGCCTGTATACAGTAAAATATTTAAGTCACCAATTGATAAAACTGCTGAGCAAGCAGAAAAGCTTTGTCTTGTCCCCTTGGGTTTTCAATTTTTGGGGGAGGTAGGTGCATATATGAGTAAGAATGAAGGGCGTCTTAAAGGTTATTCTTCGCGTAAACAGGAAGGCTTTAAAAATGATCCAATCGTAAAGCAATTTTTGGAAAAGGATTCACAACCGCTACAAAGTCTGATTAAAACCCCGATTATTATTTATCAGGGGGGCAGCGACAATGTTGTAATACCACAGGCAACGGATGCCTTGGTGGCACAAGCCCGTGCTTTAACTACAAAGATTGATTATAGAACTGATCCGACTTGGGATCACTTTAGTATATACGCTGCTAATGTAGCAAATGGCCAGCTGTTAACAGATATAAAAACCTTGCTTGCCAATTAATTGTTCAATGTTGACCATAACAATTTTAAATGCCCTTATTATCAGTGATAAGGGTGTTTATTATAGCGTTAAACACTATATTTTAAGTTTAGAAAAAGATGGCTTAAGAAACGTTGTTTTGATTTGGTTATTGATTATTTCTATCGTTTAGCTATTATCTGAACTGTTTTTTAGTATATTGTGACTGCAATGTTTAAATATTAATCATCTTGAATTGATTGAAACTTAAACTATACGATGATTGTTGATAAGAATTTATTTAAAATAAAAAATCAAACATATATTTGTATCACCTCCCTAATTCACAGTATTTGCAGAATATATGCGATATATAACACTTGGGGTAAATAATAAATAAATATGAGATTCTATAAATACAACAATATTTCAGTGAATTTAATATCAATATATTGATTTTAAAAATAATTTAAAATTTTAAAATATTAAATTCCACTTGCTTAAATATTATTTCTCGCATAATTATAATGAAGCGCAGCTTAAAAATTGCACAATGTGATGTAAGCAAAAAAAATAAACATTCATTATGCCTGTGGCTGGCGCTTCATTAATTAGAGTTGGCAAATTGAATTTGTTGGCACTGAAGTCATAAAAATTATTATATGCAAGGATGAATCAAATGAAATTAAATTTACTCTCAATAATGTTGATTGGATCTGGTCTATTGCTGAGTGCCTGTGATAGCAATAGAAACAGTAATAATTCTTCCACAGGTTCAAATGATGGAAAACCCATTGTAGAAAAGCCCGGTGATGTAATTCCACCTGACGAAAAACCAGGTGATGAAAAACCAGGTGACGAAAAACCGGGTGACGAAAAACCGGGTGACGAAAAGCCAGGCGATGAAAAACCACCTGAAGATAAGCCAAATGTAGATGTCAACAATATTCAAGACCCAGTGGTGGGCACACCAAGCGCATATCAGACCGCAGCAGAAAATCCACCAAATGCTGCAGACAGTGTAGTGATGACTTATAAAATGAAGGGCATCAAAGGAACAGAAACTCTGGCAACCGCATTGGTGTTTACGCCTAAAACTGCACCGCCAGCTGGCGGCTGGCCAATCGTGGCTTGGGGACATGGTACAACAGGTGTTATTGACCAATGTGCACCGAGTCGAATGAAATTAATCACCACTACCATTCTAGGCCAAGATCGATCTACTCATGATATGATCGATAGCTTTGTTAAAGAAGGCTATGTTGTGGTCGCACCCGATTATGAAGGTTTGGGTGAGCCAGGCGGTCTGGAAATGCATCCGTTTTTGCATTTAAAAAGTGCAGCCTATTCAATTACCGATGCTGTGGTAGCAACTAAAAGCTGGTTAGGCAACAAAGTATCTAATAAATGGGCTGTTGCTGGCGTCTCGCAAGGGGGGCATGCCGCATTGGGCGCAGCAGAATATGCAGCGCGTGCCAATATGGACTATAAGGGTGCTGTTGCTTTGGCTCCAGCAAATAACTTAGAAATGATTGAAAACCTAACAGAAACGAATTTGGCGAATAAAACTAGAGCTGAGCAAATGATGGGCTATCCGGCGCTAGATGCCTTAACCTCTTTTATGGCTGCGGGGATGAAAAGTCTTTATCCAGACGAGCCTGTTTATACCAACATATTTAACAACCCCTATCATACTCCGGCTGCACGAGCAGAAGAACGTTGTCTTGCAGGGGTCGTGTTGGCTTTTACTGACCGGACAAATATGACTGAAGGGCTGTTTGGTCGTCTAGTCAACTTTTCACGGCGTAAAAAAGAGGATTACAAAAATAATCCGATTGTAAGGCAATTTCTAGATAAGGATTCACAACCACTACAAACGCAAGTAAAAACGCCAATTATTATTTATCAAGGGGGAGCGGATACTATCGTATACCCACAGGCAACCGATGCTTTAGTGGAGAAGGCACGTGCTTTAAACACCAAAATTGAGTACCGAACTGATCCGACTTGGAGGCACGTCAATATACATGCGACCCATGTTCAAAATGGAAACTTGTTAAAAGATATAAAAGCCCTACTTGCTGATTAATTTTGTGAGTGTTCAATACTTAATTGTAGCAATGTAAAAATGCCCTTATTACTGATAATAAGGGCATTTTTTAAATCGTTTAACCCTATATTTTAAGTTTAGAAAAAAGATGAATTAAGAAATTCTTTTGATTGAGTCATTGATTATTCCTATCGAAATTAGCCATGGCTTTTGATTTAGCCAATCATCAGGATTGGTTTTAGATATGTATTAACTAAAAATACTAGATATGAATCATCTAAAATTGGTTGAAAATTAAATAATAAAAACACACATTGATAAGAATTTATTTACAGTTAAATGAACAAAAATAAATTTTTAAAATAATCTTAATTCACATTATTTTAGAATTTTGTGAGCAGAATAACATCTTAAAATAAGAAAATGGTAAATATAAGCTTATATAATTACTGTAATATTTTTGTGAATTAAATATTTTTAAAACAATTAAGTAGAAGATGGTTTTAATCTTTTAAATGTTTAATTTTATTTGCAAATTTATATTTTCAGTATAAATATAATGCAGATTTTCTTAAGGATTGTGCGGTGTGGTGTGCTGGTAAAATAGATATCCATTGCACATAAGACAATCAATTGATCAGCGTTGGCAAACTGAATTTGTTGGCACTGAAGTCATAAAAATTATTAAATGCAAGGATAAATCAAATGAAATTAAATTTACTCTTAGTAATGTTGGTTGGATCTAGTTTATTTCTAACTGCCTGTGGTGGTAGTGACGATAAGGGGGATAATCCATCCACAACTTCTAATGTAAATGCAGATGTAAACAAGATTCAAAATCCAGTGGTAAATACTCCAAAACCCTATGTTATTAAAGATAATACTCTTCCACCGAATGCAGCTGAGAGTGTGGTGATGACTTATAAAATGAAGGGCATCACAGGGAAAGAAACTCAAGCAACTGCGTTAGTGTTTACTCCAAAAGCTGCACCGCCTATTGGCGGTTGGCCAATTGTGGCTTGGGCACATGGCACAGCGGGTGTTGCTGACGATTGTGCACCAAGTAAAAATCTATTAATTACGACCTCGATTTTAGGTGTAGATAAGTCTACTTATAATATGATTGAGAGCTTTGTTAAAGCAGGCTATGTGGTGGTTGCCCCCGATTATGAAGGTCTGGGTGAGCCTAGTGGTAACGAGATGCATCCATTTTTGCATGTAAAAAGTGCTGCCTATTCGGTTACGGATGCTGTAGTCGCAACCAAAAGTTGGTTAGGCAATAAAGCCTCCAATAAATGGGCTGTTTTGGGGCACTCGCAAGGTGGTCATGCGGCATTAGCTACGGCACAGTATGCAGCGCGTGCCAATATGGATTATAGAGGGGCAGTTGCCACCGCGCCTGCAAACAATCTAAGATTGATTGAGGAGTTGTCAGAAATGGCTATAGCGGAGATGGAGGATATGTCATTCACTCAAGCACTCGGCTATGGTATCTTGGATACGCTAACGTCTTATATGGCTGCGGGGATGAAAAGTCTTTATCCGACCGAGCCTGTATACAGTAAAATATTTAAGTCACCGACTGATAAATTTGCTGCTGAGCAAGCAGAAAAGCTTTGTCTTTTTGAGTTGGGTTCTGCATTTATGGAAGGACCAGTAACAGAATATGCACTTGCAAATAATAGAAATAGTCTAAAAGGTTATTCTTCGCGTAAACAGGAAGGCTTTAAAAATGATCCAATCATAAAGCAATTTCTGGCAAAGGATTCTCAGCCACTGCAAACTGTGGTTAAAACTCCGATTATTATTTATCAAGGGGGCAGTGACAATATCGTATTACCTCAGGCAACAAATACTTTGGTGGCACAAGCACGTGCTTTAACCACCAAAATTGATTACAGAACTGATCCGACTTGGGATCACTTTAGCGTATTCAGGGTTAATGTTGAGAATGGGAAATTATTAGAAGATATAAAGATGCTGCTTGCCAATTAATTGTTCAGTGTTGACCATAACAATGTGAAAATGCCCTTATTATCAGTGATAAGGGTATTTTTTATAGCATTTAATTCTATATTTTAATCTTAGAAAAAAATGGCTTAAGAAACTTTGTTTTGTTTTGATTTGATCATTGATTATTTCTATTATTTAGCTATTATCTGGAGGGGTTTTTAGTATATTATGACTAAGAAGTTTAAATATTAATCATCTTGAATTGATTGAAAATTAAACCATGAGATGGTTGTTGATAAAAAATATTTAAAATAAAACAATAA
>NZ_WJYH01000076.1:0-12793 GCF_009668065.1 Acinetobacter sp. RIT698 | reverse complement strand
GAATTATGAAATAAGTAATTATCGTTGCAGCGATGTAGAAGGAATTACCATGAAAGAAGTTGCATTAAATGATTTTATTGATCAACAAAAAATAGGAAGGTATCAGAAGTTTATCTTATTGACCTGTTTGCTACTGATGGTTATGGATGGCTATGATATTCAAGCAATCGCATATGCTGCACCTTTGATCATGGAACATTGGAAAATTGATAAAACCATGTTGGGGGTCGTATTTAGTGCCAGCCTTTTTGGTTTATTTATAGGCTCACTATTTTTAAGTTCTTTAGCAGACCGCTTTGGTCGCCGTCCCATTTTACTTATTTCAACTCTAGCTTTTTCTGTGCTGATGTTACTCACACCAAGTGTTAGTAGTGTAGAACAATTGACCATCATACGTTTTGTGACTGGGATTTTCTTAGGAGGAATTATGCCTAATGTTATGGCATATAGTTCCGAGATTGTGCCAAGCAAGTATCGTATTTTGACCATGATGGTTATTTCATGCGGTTATACAGTTGGAGCAATGCTAGGCGGTGGAATTTCTGCTTTATTGACGCCAATTGGTGGATGGCATGCGATCTTTTATTTTGGTGGAATTATTCCGCTGATCATTTTTTTTATTATGCTGTTCACGTTGCCAGAATCCTTACAATTTATGGTAAGCAAGAATAATGATCACAAAGCACTATTATGGCTAAAAAAATTCTATCCAAAGCTAAATTTTAGTTCAGAACTTAAAATTTTAAATCCCCTGATCCTGAAAACAAAACAATCACCTTTAGAACTATTTAAAGAAAACCGTGCATTCTTTACTTACACCATTTGGATAATAAGCATTTTGAATATGATTAGTTTGTATTTTTTAGCGAACTGGTTACCGATGCTTGCCAAAGAATCAGGCTTAAATTTAAACCAGGCCTTACTGATTGGTTCCATTCTACAGTTGGGAGGAGCCTTTGGCAGTATTTTGATGGGTTTGAAAATAGATAAAGTCGGATTTTATAAGGTACTTATTCCAGTATTTATTACTGGCGTATTGAGCGTAGCCGTGATTGGTTATTCAATTAGTAATCCTTTACTTTTATATGTGGTTGTTTTTATTGCAGGGTTTGCAATTGTTGGTGGTCAGCCAGCGATCAATGCGTTTTCTGCTAGTTATTATCCTATTTCACTACGTACTACTGGGGTGGGATGGAGTATTGGAATAGCACGTTTAGGTTCAGTAATTGGACCATTGTTTGGCGGATATTTATCTAAACACATGGATATTACGCATCTCTTTATTGCTGCTGCAGTTCCATCAATGCTTGTGATTATGACACTCGTGATTCAAGCAAAATATCGATAACTGATGATTTACCCAGTATTTAAGGAGTATTTAATTATTTTTAAATAGCAAAATGATGTATTTAAGGCTTAGATTCTCCCTGTCACTCTTGAAACTATATGAGAAATAGTTTTTAAAAAAGGTTTACATACCATGAAATTAAATACGCTGCGATATTACGATTTTGTGAATTCAAAATTTTATATTTTATTGATAGCACGTGTATTACTTGTAGTATTGTTTATAAAGCTAGGGATTCCCAAGCTTATTAACTTTGAACAAACAATCCAGTATATGCAATCTTTAAATATTCCATTTTCAACTCTAGCTGCATTTATCGCAGTTGTAATGGAGGTTGTAGCTCCTATATTTATATTGATCGGCTACTATACTAGACCTATTGCGATTATTTTTGCATTTTATACGATTGGGTCTGCAATATTAGGTCATGCCTATTGGCAAGTTCCCTCGGAACTTGTCCAGTCGAATATGATCAATTTTTATAAAAACATAAGTATTGCTGCTGGATTCTTTTTGTTAAGTTTAACAGGACCAGGCCGATACTCCTTGGATAAAAAATAAATGTTTTATTAGAGGCTTTGGAGCATTGAAGGTCAACGACAATGTTTCATTAGCTATTTTTTTAAGTTAATAATGCTTCTCAAGAAGTTTAAAGTATTTTGATTAACAATTGATTGCTTTAATGATTAGGGTAGAGTTAGATCTTAGTAAATGTAAAATGATTTTAAATTTTAAAGTTAAAAATGTCTAAAAAGCCTTATCTATCACCAGAAATGCAAGAATATCAAGCAAAGCAAAAAAGACAAAATAAATTACTTTTGCAACTTTCAATTCTTCTATTTATCCCGCCTTTATTGTTATTTCCCGCATATCCAAGAAATGATTGGCAATATTCCATTTATAAGTACATAACACAGAATTTGTTGATTACAGTGGGTACAAAAGGACCACTACCATTTTTTACTATTCTTTCTAGTATATACATTACAGTGATTATGTTTTTCTTAAGTTGTTATGTCTGCTGGTTATTCTTAAAAAAGTATGGCATTCAGGAAAACTTCCAAAAAAAGATTTACAGTTTATTCGTACAATTCGAATTCTCTTCTTCATATAAATATCCTTGGTTAGAAAAACCAATAATCAAAAAAACATTAGTTTCGAGCATTTTTATTTTATGTTTTCTTGGCAGTATTTGGCATTTTGTTCATGATGAAATTTCATTCCAAAGTGGTAGTCGTAAAGGTGCACTCATAGAATGGAGTTACAACTATCGAATAGGCGTATTGTTCTGGGAATTGATCATGAGCTTGTTCAGTATCTCTCCTATTTTTTATTTCTTTCTTTTATTCATTTATCTTGGCAATTACTTTTTCCGTGGATTGGGGACTGGAAAAATTATTTCTTCAAAAAGAAACAGCAAAATAAAAAAGCGTAAGAAAAAAAGATGATTTCTTTAATTCTGCCATATTGTCTTATCGATTAATAGAACGACACTTATGTCATAAAACGCTCAATCAATTTCATTGGGCACTTTAATATTTTCGTGGCATTTATATCATCCACTCCAGCATCCTTATGTTTTACTTGCTACAAAGAATAATCAATCTAAGCTAGAGGCTTATCCAACACAATTCTATTGAATAAGCCCATTTAAGACCATTAATCAATATCAGGATGTTGCTTGGCGAGATGATCACGTTTTTCTTGCAACTCTTCAATTTTTTGATCAATTTTTTCGATTTTTTGCTCAATATTTCCATGATATTGTTCGAGAAGTTCTTCAGCTTCTTCAGTATCAACGGCCATTGGTTTTGCACCTTTGAGCGGTAAGTTGGCTGTTTCTTTAAGATAAATCGCAGTAATCACTCCAAAGCAACCACAAATTACCAAATAATAGGCAGGCACCATAATATTTTGAGTGGTTTCAACCAATGTCGCTGTGATGGTCGGGGTTAAACCTGCAATCACCACAGAAATATTAAACGCGATTGCAAGTGCGCTATAGCGAATTTCAGTTGGAAACAATGCGGGTAGGGTTGAAGCCATTATTCCAATCAACATATTCAGTGAAAGTGCCAACATCAACAGACCCAAGAAAATTAAGTAAACATTATTGGTGGCAAGCAATATAAAGGCAGGGTATGACAAGACAATCAGGGCAATGCTCCCGGCAAAGACAAATGGGCGACGACCAATCTTGTCGCTAAGCATGCCTACAAACGGCTGTACAAAGAGCATTCCAACCATTACTGCAATAATAATCAGAACGCCGTGATTTTCTGAATAGCCTAAGTTATGTGAGAAATAACTTGGTAAATAGGTGAGTAGCATGTAGTAGGTGACATTGGTACACAGTACGAGTCCAACACAGACCAATAGACTGCGCTTATGTTCACGAAAAATTTGTTTGAAACCCACTTTTTGCGGTTTTTTAGATTGTGACTGTTCTTCGGCATGTGCCTGAAAGGTTGGTGTCTCATCTAAAGAGTGACGTAAATATAAGCCAATCAGTCCCAGTGGTAGCGCTAAATAAAAAGGAATACGCCAGCCCCAATCGACAAAGGCAGCTTCGCCCATGGAAAAGCTGATCATTGAAACGACGCCCGCTCCAACAACAAAACCTAAAATAGAACCAAAATCCAGCCAGCTTCCCATGAAACCACGCTTTCGATCTGGAGAATATTCCGCTACAAATATTGCTGCTCCAGCATATTCTCCTCCGACTGAAAAGCCTTGAGCAATTTTTACAATGAGCAGTAAAATAGGGGCCCAAATCCCGATACTTTCATAAGATGGAATCAAGCCAATACCAAAGGTACTGACTGACATGATAATAATGGTGATTGCCAGAATTTTTTGACGACCGTATTTATCACCTAAATGCCCGAAAAATAATCCACCCAAAGGTCGAAATATAAAGGGTATAGAAAAGGTGGCAAGGGCCGCAATCATTTGTATACTGGGTGATGAATTGGGGAAAAAGACTTTACCCAGTACATAAGCGACATAGCCATACACACCAAAATCAAACCATTCGATGGCATTCCCTAAAGCTGCGGCTTTAATGGCTTTTTTAGTCTTATCATAATCAATAATTTCGACATCATCGATTTCAAGTGGTTTGATTTTTCTTTTATACATAAATGGCTTAATCCTAATGAATGACAGTGTTAAAAAACGCGTTAAAACACAATCAAAAATAAAATTCATCATGAGCAGAAATGATTAAAAAATATAACGCTAGGTTACATTTAAGATTTCAATGTCATAGAATTTTAATAAATATCAATTGATTATAATTTTAGTTTTTTTGTGAATTTTATGTGTTGGGTAATCATGAATAAAATGTATGAGATCTGATGTAATTGTGTAATAAATTTAACGTATATAAAATAATCAAAAGGGCTGTGAATAATAGTTGTGTCTGCTTAGCTAGAATTATTTTAGCAGGGCGCAACGCCAAACTGATGCTAAAAAATGTTGAGACTAGAAATAGGTATTTGGATGATGACTAAAGCAATAAACAGCCGTTAAGTATAATTTTATCAACAATCCAAATGCTAATGGGTGCAATATGAGTTATAACCAGTGCCTAGCTTAAATGGGCGCTAAAAAAACTGTATAAATATTTTTTATAGATAAAAATGAGTCAATTTTATAAGGTTATGCATTTTTTGAGTAAATGTAATATTTTTTGTAAAAATAAGTTGCTGAATCTTAATAAAATTTACAATTTTAATGATTAGTTAGACAAAGTATCCCCTTGTGGAGAAGTACAATTTTAGCAAAGTAAGCTCTTTTTTTGATTTTGTTTCCTGATTTTGTTTTATGGAAAGCCATTATGTTTTCAAATTATATCCATCCATTTGTTTTGTTTTTCTCATTACTCAATCCGTTTTTAATGAGTATCTATATGATCGGGATGATTCGCCATACTGAAACCCATGTATTCAATAAAGGTTTAGCCCAAGGTGCCTTGATTGCTTATGTGGTTTTTATGCTTTTTGCATGGGGTGGCGAAGCAATTTTTAGTACTTATTTAAATGTTCGTTTTGAATCATTTCAGATTTTTGGTGGATTAATTTTCTTAGTGATTGGCTATCGGTTTGTATTTCAAGGTGCGGATACCATCGGAGAAATGAGAGGAACACCTGCACATTTGGCCAGTACCATGGCGATGCCATTTATGATTGGTCCTGGCACAATCAGTGCGGCTGTCGTAACAGGAGCGAGTATGTCTTTACTCGAATCCGCTGTGTTGATCGCTTTTACCTTATTTATTAGCTGTGGCATTTTAATGATCATGAAGTATGGGCATGACCACTTACGTTATAGCCATGCAAAATATATTGATCGCTATTTTGATATTGTTGGACGTTTATCTGCCTTGTTAATTGGCACAATTGCGATTGATATGATCGCAACTGGAATCATTGGTTTGCTTGAAAAGTATTAATTATTTTTTATATTTTTTTAAGGTAATTATCAAATAAATACAATGACATGATTTACGCTAAGGTGGGGGAGTACACATCACGTCATGTCAAAGTTTATTCAGTAATATTATCTAGTAACCTTATTCTTAGCCTTTCAGATTGAAAGGCTGTTCATTTTATAGCTTTGTCTAACAAAACGAATTTGAAGTAGAAAATAATGAAGGAATGTAGAGATATATGTTGTTTTTATGTGAAATATAACGATAATGATTTTTATTTAGATTAAGAGTTTTATTTCGTGAATAAATGGATTTCTCAAAATCGAATCTTTGCTAAAAGTGCAATTTATCTTGCACTTTATAGTTGTTGGATTGGGACAGCTTATGCTGAGACGGAAGCAACAACAGAGCAAACAAATGCTTTACCCATGATCGTTGTCACCGCAGAAAATAATACAGAAAATAACTACACTAAAAAGAATGCCAGTACATCGACTAAACTCGATTTGAGTGTAAAAGAAACCCCACAATCGGTTTCAGTGATTACACGCAAACAAATCGAAGATATGGGTGCGACAAATTTGGGTGATGCACTATTAAATACAACAGGGATTTTACTAACAGGGGATAATACGGAGAGGACCAACTTTTCTATCCGAGGCTTTAATGTTGGAGATGGTTGGAATTCAAATATATTGCAATATGATGGTGTTGCTGTAAATGCAAGTAATGTCACCTCATCTAAACCAGATATGGCAACCATTGAAAGTATTGAAGTATTACGAGGGGCAGCTGGGTTAATGCAAGGTTCAGGAGACCCTTCTGGTGCAATTAATCTTATTCGTAAAAAACCAACAGAAGTTTTTCAGGCGAGTGGTGCTGTCAGTTATGGTTCATGGAACACAGTACGTGGAGAAATGGATGTTTCTGGTCCATTGAATCAATCTGGAAGCGTGCGTGGTCGTTTAGTGGTGGCAGGTCAAGATGGTGATTCATTTATGAAATCTGTTACTCGTGATTCTAATGTTTTGTATGGAATCGTGAGCAGTGATTTAACTGAAAATACGCTATTGAATATTGGATATTCACGTCAAGGTGAACATGCAGTTCCCGTAAATACAATTCCTAACTATTTCAATGGTCAAAAAATAGGTATCGATAATTCCAACTGTGGTTGTGATTACAGAGATTTTTGGGATAAAACCAATAGACAAGCTTTCTTAGATATAAGCCATAAATTTAATAATGGATGGGAAGTAAAAGCCAGCTATATGAAGGCAAACTATGCCATGGATATGGCATTTACTTCATTGAGCGTGGCTCCAAAAACCACAAGTGCTGATGATGCTTTAGCAACTGTTTATAAGTACGGATATAACTATGAGCAAAAATTAGATATTTATGATTTTTTTGCAAAAGGGACATATCATTTATTCGGTCGTGAGCATGAATTGGTATTTGGTGCAAATCACAGTAAAAGTAATATTACAGGGGCATGGACAAGTTGGGACCAAGTGCTAGAAGATTATAGTTTGGTTGGTGGAGGGGAAACACCGACACGTGACTATTTATACGTCAATATTAAAAATTACAGTCCTTATCAGTTACCTTACATCGCACCACGTTATCAAAATACCAGCGCTGATCAGGTACGCCAGACAGGATACTACCTCACCACTCGTTTAAATATTATTGATCCGCTCAAAGTTATTGCAGGTGTGCGTCAAAGCAATTATGAAAGTGTCAATGAATATAAGAAATCAAATATTTTAACACCATACTTTGGGCTTACTTACGCTATCAATGATGCATTGACTGCATATGCGAGTTATACCGATACTTTTGTTGTGCAAAATGTCAAAGATCGTAATGAGACATTACTTGATCCAGTACAGGGGAATGTTTATGAAATTGGGTTAAAAGCAGGGCTTTGGGATGATCGTTTAATTGCATCAGTTGCAGGATTTAAAACCAACCAAATTAATCGCTCAATACGAGATGAAAGCACCAAAGGGCAATGCCCATTTAATGGTGGCGAGGCTTATTGTATTGTTGCATCGGGTGAGGTGATCAGTAAAGGAATTGAAACTGAGATTCGTGGTGAAATTATACCCAATCTTAATCTAAGTTTTGGCTACACATACAATACTACGGAATATGCGAACGATCCTACAAATCAAGGTTTGGTTTTTAATGAGGATACGCCTGAACATATTGCACGTTTATTTGCGACTTATAAGTTTGCAAATAATTTAATCCTAGGCGGCGGTGCAAATTATCAAAGTACTTGGAAAGTGGGTCGTTATAGCGAACATCCTTATCGTCAGCCTGGATATACGATTGCTAACTTGGTGGCGAGCTACCCACTAAGTGATAAAGTGAATATTGCATTAAATATCAATAATATTTTTGACAAAGAATATTATTCACAAATTGATACTTATGGCGACATTCGTTTCGGTAATCCTCGAAATGCAACGCTCACCTTACGTGCAAAGTTTTAAATCAATCGAAGGATGGCTGATATTTTCAGCCATTCGCTAAAATAACAATCCAATTTACTCCCTAAAATGCACTCAAAACCCTCAACTAAATTTCTTGAGTAATTTTTAATAAATTTATAGACGACTGGTCTATTATTGATTTATAGTGTGTACATGAAACGATCAGATAAAAGTGAAGCGACTCGACAACATATCTTAAATACCAGTTTTAAGCTGGTATTACATAAAGGTTTTGTTGGAGTCGGCTTACAGGAAATTTTAACGACTTGTGGTGTACCCAAAGGTTCGTTCTATTATTACTTTTCTTCCAAAGAAGCATTTGGTTGTGCACTTTTACAGCAATATCTTGCTGATTATAAAGTGAAAATCGATCAATTGATTCTACAAGAAGAGCGGAGTGCTTATGCGCGTTTAGTTGCGCTTTGGCAAGCATGGATTGATGATCCATGTCATAACGATGGTGGCTGGGCTGAGAATTGTCTGATTGTAAAACTTGCCGCAGAGGTCTCTGACTTATCCGAAGATATGCGTCAGATTTTAAATTTTGGTGTAAGCAAGCTGACTGAACGCATTGCAAATTTACTTAGTGAGGGGCAACAGGATGGTTCAATTCCACAACATATTGAGCCTGAGAAAATGGCACAAACCATGTATCAACTCTGGTTAGGCGCAGCTTTATTGGCGAAACTTGCACAGAACAAACAAGCACTTTATTTGGCTTTAGAAACCACACAGCAATTACTAAAACCTATATAGGAATAACAAATGAAAAGTATTATTCATCAAGTTTTTGGCGAACCTGTCGACGTATTAGCAGCAGCAGACATGCCAAAGCCAGAGCCTAAAGCGGGCGAAGTTCGTATTAAAATGATTTTATCTCCAATGCATAACCATGACGTCTGGACGGTGAGAGGAAGTTATGGCTATAAGCCGACACTTCCTGCAATTGGGGGAAGCGAAGCGGTTGGTGTGATTGATGCCGTCGGTGAAGGTGTCGATGCAGTGTCTGTCGGGCAACGTATTGCAGTTGCCGCGGTTCACGGCAGTTGGGCGGAATACTTTATTGCGCCTGCGCATGGTGTTGTGCCTTTAATTGATGCAATAGATGATGAAACCGCTGCACAATTGATTGGTATGCCAATTAGTGCACTGATGTTGTTAGATTTTATTGATTTAAAACAAGATCAGTGGCTTATCCAAAACACAGCCAATGGCGCTGTGGGTAAAACTGTTGCGATGATCGCGCACGCTCGCGGTCAAAAAGTCATTCATTTGGTTCGCCGTAGTGATGCGGTTGCAGAAATGAATGGTTTAGGTATTCAAAATGTAGTGGCGACTGATCAAGCGGATTGGAAAGATCAAGTAAAAGCGATACATGCAGATCAACCTTTAATTGCTGGAGTAGATTCGATTGGGGGGAAAGCCAGTGGTGAAATGTTGGCTTTACTTAGTGAAAATGGTGTCTTGGTTTCATTTGGTAGTATGACGGGTGAACTGATGCAAATTTCATCAGGTGATCTTATTTTTAAACAAGCGACAGTCAAAGGTTTTTGGGCAAGTGTGGTCAACAAACAATTGTCTGCAGAACGAAAAAAAGAGTTAATTGTAGAATTGGTGACTTTAGCGGCTCAGAAAAAATTAGTATTGCCTGTTGAAGGTGTATTTAGTTTCGATCAAATTCAACAAGCAGCAGCCAGAGCAACTGAAGGTGCACGCCAAGGCAAAGTGTTATTAAAACCATAAATGTACTTGGCATAGATCAGTTGCGAGACTGATCTATCAGCGTTTTTAAAATAAGGAAGAAAACGATGATTGGACAAATTTTAATTGCCTTAATTGCACTGCTACATGTGTATATTTTAGTTTTAGAGATGTTTTTATGGGATAAACCATACGGTTTAAAAGCATTTGGGAATACGCCTGAAAAAGCACAGCTCACCAAAGTCATGGCACAAAATCAAGGCTTATATAATGGCTTTTTAGCAGCAGGCTTATTTTGGGCTTTATGTGCACCTGTAATTTATGCATTACCACTGGCAAATTTCTTTTTGGGCTGTGTATTGATTGCTGGGATTTATGGCGGCTTAACGGCAAGTAAGAAAATTATTTACATACAAGCGATTCCAGCAGCATTGGCATTACTTATCGTGAATTTGAATTACTAAAGTAAGGGGCGAATCTCGCCCTTACTTAAAGTTCTTCAAAAAATTTAATTACATAGCTGCATCAGAGAGATCAATAAGCTCTCTCGCTTCATATGAATCGTTCAGAAGATGATCTTAATTTATTTATTAATATCTCTGATGTTTGTTAACTTTAATTGATTCTAATCCATGTATTTGCTTACTTTGTAATGTGCAGGCAATTTGACCCACTCTTCACGTGATAAATAGCTGATATGCTCTGTACGGTAATCCGCTAGAAACTGATTATATTTATCTGTTTCAGTGTGATGATGCTTAAAGCCACACTTTGCTTGTGCTTTATGTGACTGTTCATTATCTGCAAAGTAACCACACCATAAAGCGTGTAATTGCAAATCTTCATAGGCATGTTGCATGACTGCTTTAACCGCTTCAGGTATAAAACCATTTCCCCAAAAGGGTACACCAATCCAATAAGCAACTTCTGCTTCATTATCAGCGATATCAAAATTACTGTCTTGCCCAATCAGTAGACCGACCATGCCAATGGCTCGATTGTCTTGCTTTTTCGCAAGCGCATAGACTTCATCATGTGCAAAAACTGTCTGAATATATTCTAAACTTTGTGCCTGACTTTCATGTACGGGCCAGCCCGCAATTGGCCCAACGCGTTCATCTTTTGCGTATTCGTATAAACTCTCTGCATCATTTTCCTGCCAAGGTCGTAAAACTAAGCGTTCAGTTGTCAAAATCATATTTTTAAAGCCTCTTATAAAATTCATCTCATTTCAAAATGAACTATAGGTATTTTAGGGACTGCTTCCTATGCGCATATTTTGGCAATTTCGGTACTTTTCAAAACAAAATCATTATAATTAGGCAGATATTTAATAAATTTTATTCAAAATGCAAAGTGATCTAAATTATCTTCGTCAAAATGCAAAAGATTATTTATGGGGAACAAGTCATCTAAGTGATTCGTTAAACCAGCCTTTGCTATTAGCATATTGTTCACTTATTTTTATTACACAAGGCCATGCTGATTTAAGCATTCAGTTTAAAAGTTACCATTTGCAAGCAGGTGATTTTTTGGTTCTTGCAGAAGATTCATTGACTATTATAAAAAACCAATCGGCTGATTTTTCTTGTAATTATTGTATATTCAATCGTCATTTTGCTGCTGAAGTTGCCGCTGTTTTACCAAACGCTTTATTTGCTTATCTCAATCAAATGCCACATTTTTCCCCCAATACCGAACAGGCAGGTTTAATCAAGATATGGCAATCTCAAACCGATTTTATTATTAAATCCACAGAACAGTATCAGCGCACATTATTATGCAATCACTTGCAAAATTTTTTTCTGGTACTGTCTGAAATCGTCAATCACAAAAAGACCTTAGCCAAGAATGAGTACACAAGAAAAGAAAGATTATGTTGGAAGTTTTGGGAAATGATCGCAATACACTGTCACGCTGAACGGGAGGTTTTGTTTTATGCACAAGCCTTAAACATTAGTCCCTACTATTTATCGCAATTGTGTAAGCAAATTTTTAATGATAACCCTAAAACGCTGATAGATCGGCTGGTGATTGTTAATCTTAAACAACGACTTAAAATGAATACACTCTCAATTCAAGTGATTGCTGACCAGATGCATTTTAATGACGCTTCCTATATGTGTCGTTATTTTAAAAAGCATACAGGCTATACGCTACGCCAATATCGAAAAGACAATTAAGATAAGATTTTTAACGTGATATTTTGAATAGGCTTCTTTTATAAGTTCTTTTTAAAAGTATAGATCAACACAAAAGCGCCCTCATCCTCGTCTTTTCCCAACGCGAGAGGAACGTCCAATACCAATCTGACTCACTCTCCATGCTCATTTTTTCATCTATGGACGTGAACGAATGGGTAAAAATTTTATTCTTATCAATTTTAATGCTTGATCTACTTCATCATGAGAACGTTTGTAAATCAAATTGATGGATAATGTACACGCAGCTTACAAATGACTGATTAATACTCTTCGTGAAAATGATTTGATCATTTATATCACTGAGATTACGTTTAAAAATATTCCAGACTCATCATTGGGTTTAAAAAGAATATGCGCTTAATTGATCCATTAAGTTTTTTAATTTTTTTAAATCAGATTTATTTTGCTTGTCAAATGGATATAATTCAAATGAAAACCAAGAATCATCACCATAAAAATTTTGAAAATAAATTTCGATTTCATCTTTTTTGAAAATAAAAGCTTCTGTCCAACTTGTTATCTCAACTTCAGACTTATGATCTGGTTGTATTAATTTATCAATAATTTCAGTGAACTCTTGAAATGTTTTTATGTGATTTTT
>NZ_WJYH01000075.1:0-13363 GCF_009668065.1 Acinetobacter sp. RIT698 | reverse complement strand
ATGCCCATATGAAAGAAAAAGATAAGAAATTAAGAAGAAAAATAAAAGCTCTAGCCTTAGCAGGAGCTTTTAAAGACCATTAAAAAGATTCTACTTAAGCAATAAAATTATTAATCTTTAAAATGAACAGGAATCCATTGATAGCTCTTCCCATCTGCTGAGTAAATATGTCCAATGCCCGGGAATGGCAAATGTGGCGCTGCAATGGTCTGTCCATTTTTGGCATAATCTGAAAACTGCTTTAATCGGGTTTGAACAGCTGTTTTCGGGTCAATATCATATTCTATTGCTGTTTCTGGTTTATCGAATTGTACTGTATGAGAGTGGACAATATCCCCAATAAAAACAATATCTTCACCCGTTGTTTTTAGTTTGTAACTAAAATGTCCCGGGGTATGACCTGCTGTGTTGATCACTTCAAATCCATTGATGTTGTCACCCAGTTTAAATGTTTTAAACTGCTTTTTAGCTTGATAGGGTGCAAGGGCGGCTTTGATCTTTTCTACAGTTGCTAAGTAATTGGCACGTTTATCTTGTGCTATTTTTTCAGCCTGTTTCGGATTCAACCAATAATTTTCTTCATCTTCAGAGACATAGATGGTGGCATTTGGGTAGTTTGCTATGCCATTTTTACTGACACCACAAGAATGATCAGGATGTAAATGTGTCAGTAAAATCGTATTGATTTGTTCAGGTTGATGACCTGAAGCTTTGAGATTTTTTAATACAGAGCCTAGATGCGCACCGAAACAATCTGCAGTACCACTATCCACCAAAACCAGTGATTTACCTGTGTTAACTAAAAATGCATTCACCGATGTTTGTACACCTTTGGCTTGATCTGCATGATATTTCTTTAAAATTTCTTGAACCTTATCCTGTGAAATATCTTTAAATAGTGTGGGAGACATAAAGTTGGTGCCATCTAGCAAGGCGGTAATTTGTGTATTGCCCAGCTGATGTTGGTAAAATCCTGCTACTTGTGCTTGTTGTTCAATGATCGGTAATGTTTTAGTGACTTCTGCTTGTGATGTAAGAGGGAATAAGCCGAATAAAAGTACTGATAATGATAGGGCGGTTTTTTTCATTGGATTTGATCAAAATTAATTTAACGAATTATTTTTTAACATGGATTCGTTCAGCACTGCGCTTTTTATATATGAAAAAAAATCTACTTTTGTAAGCGAATTTTTTATTAATATGCACAATGATCGAATCAGCTATGTGAGGTCATTCATTTATATCCTGACGATTTCTGGCTCTTTTCCATTCAATAAAAGTACAAATCAGCGTTGTTGGTAGTATAAGGACAAACTGGAGGTAAAGAAAAGTGAATAAAGGGGACGGCGTGACTATAGCAATAATAAGAATAAAAGGGGCTAGCATAAAGCTTAAAAGACACCCATAGATAAAACTATAACGCCAAGAGGCTAACGCTAATTTACTTGCAAAAAAGTGTTTAAATAAGAGATTGGTAATGATGGCTGGAATGCACCCTAGGAGATAACCAAATGGAGTAATCAAGATGAATGCAGCGATCATTGGAAATATAATAGATGGTGTAATGAGTCCTTTTAAAAACCGCATTGGATTATAAAAAATAATTTCGCTGTGAAATGTGATTGCGATAATAAATGTACCGATGAATGGACCACAGAGGATAAATGCAGATATTTTTCTTTTGTTATTTTTTGACATATCCATATTGAGGCTAGCCCCTTTTTTTCATTTTTATAATGATAGTGTAGTAAAACATTAGCATAAAAAAAGACTTCCGAAGAAGCCTTTTAGTGATTTATGATCGTCTAGGATGAGATAATCAATAATTAAGAAACTTTATCACCTGGTTTCGCACCAGATTCAGGTGAAATCACCCAAACACCATCACCATTTCCAGCAGCAAGCACCATACCATTTGAAATACCAAAACGCATTTTACGCGGCGCAAGGTTTGCAACCATAACCACCAATTTGCCAGTTAAGTCTTCAGGTTTGTAGAACTCACGGATCCCACTGAATACATTACGTGGTTCAGCTTCACCGACATTTAGAGTCAATTGAAGCAGCTTATCAGAACCTTCTACTGTTGTAGCTTCTAAGACTTCAGCAACACGCAAGTCGACTTTGATAAAGTCATCAATCGTAATGATTTCTGCTTCACCCACTTTGGCTTCAGGCTTTTTCTCTTTGGTTTTTTCAGTTTTCTTTTCTGCTTTCGCTGGTGTTGCAGCAGCTAAAGATTCTTTTGATGCATCAACCATTGCAGCAACTGCTTTGGGATCAACACGTTGCATCAATGGTTGGAATTGAGCAATTTCATGCGCAACTAAAACCGTTTTTCCTGAAGTAAAATCAAAACTTTCAAGTTTTAAGAAGTCTTGAACTTGTTTTGCCAAAGTTGGAAGTACTGGTGCCAAGTAAACAGCCAATTGGCGGAATAGATTGATCCCAACAGAACAGACATCATGAACTTGTTGTTCCTGACCTTCTTGTTTTGCCAAAGCCCATGGTTTTTTCTCATCAATATACTGATTTGCACGATCAGCAAGTGCCATGATTTCACGTATAGCGGTTGAAAACTCACGCGCTTCATAAGATTGAGCAATCGAATCACCCGCATCAATGAAACTTTGAACCAGTTCAGGTTCAGCACATGTTGTAGACAAGCTATTATTAAAATTGCTGTTAATGAATTTTGCACAACGACTGGCAATATTCACAACTTTTCCTACTAAATCTGAATTTACTTTTTGTACAAAGTCATCAAGATTCAAATCAGAATCTTCAACTTTATCAGAGAGTTTAGAAGCAAAGTAATAACGTAAATATTCAGGATTTAAGTGCTGTAAATAGGTTTCAGCTTTAATAAATGTGCCACGCGATTTTGACATTTTTTGACCATTTACAGTCAAGAAACCATTTACGAATAGACCTGTAGGGGTGCGGTAATTTGCACCTTCTAACATCGCAGGCCAGAACAACGCATGGAAATATACAATGTCTTTACCAATGAAGTGATAGACCTCATTTTTAGAATCTTTTTTCCAGTAGTCGTCAAAGCTTAATTCTGGGCGTTTCGTTTTGATGTAATTTTCAAAACTTGACATATAACCAATCGGGGCATCAACCCAAACATAGAAATATTTATTTGGTGCATCTGGAATTTCAAAGCCGAAATAAGGTGCATCACGAGAGATATCCCAATCGTTTAGACCATTTTCAAACCATTCATCTAACTTATTGGCGATCGAAACAGGTAAACGACCTTCGTCACGCGTCCATTTTTGCAAGTATTCGGCAAAATTTGGGAGTTTAAAGAAATAATGATCTGATGATTTTTCAACAGGTGTCGCACCACTTAATGTTGAGCGTGGATTCAATAGCTCTGTTGCATTATAGGTCGTACCACATACTTCGCATGAGTCGCCATACTGATCTTCCGCTTTACATTTTGGACAAGTCCCTTTAATGAAACGGTCTGACAAGAACATGCTTTTTTCAGGATCAAACAACTGTGTAACAGGACGAATCGCAATATTGCCTGCCTCACGGTTTTTAATATAGATTTCCTCAGAACGGGCTTTATTTTCATCGCTATTGGTTGAATCATAGTGATCAAAATGTACGCCAAAACCATCAAAATCACGGATATGCTCTTTTTGCACATTGGCAATTTGTGCTTCTGGGCTAATCCCATTTGCTTCTGCACGGAGCATGATTGCTGTACCGTGTGCATCATCCGCGCAGACATAAGTCACTTCATGACCCATTGCACGCATGGCACGAACCCAGATATCTGCTTGGATGTAGCCGAGTAGGTGACCCATATGAATAGGACCATTTGCGTATGGAAGGGCGTTAGTGACTAAAATATTTCGCACGGATATAACTCTCTTTCTCAAAGTTAATGCAAGGGCATTGATTTTACCTGATGAATGAAGCAATACAAAGAGAACCTTCTTAAAAAGTGAAATAAATGCAATTTCAATTGCAGATTTTATGCTAGTCTTTACAGTAATTTATTTAATAATTTTAATAGCATAGAGATTATGAGTATATTTACTTTAGAAAATGGTCAATTAAATCCAGTTCAGACAACAAGTTTTATAAATGAGTCAATTTTAGAGCGTCAACACTTACAGCAGGCTTTAAAACAAAACATTAGTCTTGTTGCACCAGACTGTTTAATTTTGGCGGAAGAATGTGCTGAATGGGATGCGTCTCGTAAGCGTATTGATTTACTTGCAATTGATAAGCAAGCAAATTTGGTAATCATTGAGCTAAAACGCACTGATACAGGCGATCATATGGAGTTACAAGCGCTTCGTTATGCTTCAATGATCTCAACTATGACTTATGAACATGGGTTAGATGTGTTAGTTCAACATAGGCATAAAAATGGAGAGGAAAATTTTACAAGAGAAAATGCTATAGAAGTTCTTAATGATTTTGTTGATCTAGATGAGTTAAATGAAGCTAATTTCGGTAACGACGTTCGAATAGTTCTGGTGTCTGCGGAATTTTCCCGAGAATTAACTACATCTGTAATATGGTTGAATGAGCGTGATTTAGACATTACTTGTGTCCGTATGAAGCCTTATAATTATGCAGGAAAAATATTAATAGATATTCAACAAGTTATTCCATTGCCAGAGGCGAAAGATTACCAAATACGTGCGCAAAAAAAAGCAGAGGAAAGACGTGAAAATCAAAAAAAACTAAATAGTAAAGATTATTCTAAGTATTTATTTAACGGTATTGAGTTGAATAAAAGAAAACTTGTCTTAGAATTAATTAAAACACATATAAAAAACAACAATATTCTTTCATTTAGTGATTTATTGATAGATTTTCCTTTTGAATTACGCCAAGGAAAAAAGCTGTATAAACTGTATGATGAAGTTTTACATACGAGTGATAAGACAAGATATTTTATTGAAGATAATGAAGTTTTGAATTTGAACGAAGGCAAATATGTAATTTCAAATCAATGGGGAGCTGGAAACATTCAGAATATTTTAGATAAAGCAGATTATTTAGGATATGAAATAGAAATTATTACAGATGAGTTTTCAATTGTTGACGAAGCTTTTTATGAGGATTATCAAATTCAGAGATTTTCTAATTTAACGATAGCTATTACAAAAAATAAAGTGCCTCAATCGGTTGTGAAGCCAATATTAAGAGATATAGCATTAAAAATTGGTGTAAATATAGACAATTCAAAAGGCAACCCAAAAAATACGAGAACATTAGGGGCTGATATTATTAATAAAATTTTGCAAATGCAACGAGAAAATTAACACGACACTTTGATACTTTTATCAATGATAGTGTTAATAAAGTAATGAAAATGAATTTGAGAGACCAACCTATGATTGATGATGAATATTTTGATGATGACCAGCCTGTAACCCGTATTCCACAAAATCAAAATAGTAAAAATCTGATTGAAAAAAATATTCTGAAACAAGCTGAACGCTATTTTGAAGATATTTCTGAAGATGAACATCAGTATCTTATTGAAACACTCAATGGGTTTGCTCAAGAAGAGCCTTATTTTGAAGTTTTAGCCAATCAATTGGATCAGCCTGTAGGGGCTAAAATTGCCAATGATGCTCTCAATCTATTACATTTTTGGCAATTGATACATGAAGCTGAGGATATTGCTCAGTTTAATCTTTTAGATGTGATCAACAGTGAGTTTTTTCAGTCCGAGATGTTTAAAGCTTTTGATCAATTAGCGCTGGGTGAGCAGAAGTCACAATACCAAGCTGTGTTAGAACAAAGCTTTAAACTCTATCAATTAGGGTTGTATGCGGGATGTATTCCATTGCTTTATGCCCAATTAGAAGGTTTGTTAACAGCTGTTTTAGTTCAAAATGGTTATTTAAAACAACAGGACACCAAGTTTATTGATGTCTATAAAATCGTTCCTGGGTTAAAAGGTCATGAGATTAAAAGTTTGTGGCATAAAGCTAAAATTGCCAATGAATTGAATCATTATTTTTTAGAGTTGGCTGCTTATAAGATGGATAGTAGTTCAACGGTGAGTATGACACGGCATAATATTCTACATGGTACGGATTTGAATCATTTTAATCAGGGTCGCAGTTTCGTATTGTTTATTTGGCTATTTGCGGCAGTCAGTTTTATGGGAAATGTCCGATCATAAAGTCCGAATCGTGATGATTCTTCACCTAAACTTCACATCCTAATCAAACACGCTACATTTTAATTTTAGAAACTAACACCAAGATCGAAGCAGGAGAAAATCATGCGGTCTTGGTATGTATTTGTTGCGTCAGCATTTGCAAGTTTGGCGGCTGTTCTCAGTTTAGTTGTGCCATTTTGTCTTTTTCTATATTTTTATCAGGGCGATTTATTTATTTCAGCTTCTGAACGAACTTCAAGCCGAGGCATGGAAGTCGTATTGTATTTAACTCCATTTTTACTGCTGGTCGGGTTTTTTAGTTACGCAGTTATTTTTAAAGTATTTAAAGCACCTCAAAAAATCATCGAAACAACACAGATTATAAAATCTATAACTTTGATCTTTATCATGATGCTATGTTTTTTATTGTTAGTTTTATGTTTAGATGGTGCTCTATCTAGTTTTATCGAGGCATTGAGTTATTTACTCTTCGTTTATTTACTGTTATTGCTCCCGTTTTGTATCGGTCTAATTCTCGGAAATGCAATTTATTTCATTTTATACAGAAAATTTAATGCGCAGAATATGTTTAGAAAACAAGTACATCATTGGGTTTAAATTTGCGTTTCATGTTATGTTCGAACTTCGATATCAATAAGAAATTACCTATGCTTAAACTGATTGCCGAAGACTTTATCCAAGTGGATAAAATTGATTTAGTTTTACCTTTATATCAACAATTAGTTGAGGAAACTAAACGAGAAGCGGGCTGTATTGCCTATGATTTATATCATGATTTACGCAATACAGGGCATTTTGTATTTATTGAGGAATGGGTGGATCGAGCTGCTTTAGATGCCCATGTTCAATCCTCCCATTTTCAGGATTTAGTCCCGCAAATTGATCAACATAGAAGACAAGACGGAATTTTTACCCATATGCAGCATTATGATGAATTGTTTAAAAAATGAATATTTAGCATTCATCTTCAATCATTTTCTTAATCTTGATTGCCTTTTCAAAATGATCAAGCTGATGGGTTTTAATCCACCATTCTGCCACTTGCATTAGGGTTTCTGGATCGTCATTTTTATTGGCAAAGAATGCATAAAAAGATAAACCAACATCATCTCCCTTTTTGGCAATTTTATCATTACAGACTCGGATAATTTTTTCTTTCATTAACTGTTGCATTAAATAGACTCGGTATTTGTTTTGATTCAATGATTTTCAATCAATCAGAATAGGCTATTTTATTCATTTTGAAACAAAAAAACACATCGCTACAAACTGTGTATGAATTGTTAAAGAAATGCATCTTTTTACATTTTATGGAGTTTCAGTTGTTATAACTAGGGTGAGACTTAATTAAATAGGAAGAAAATCATGACAAATTTAGACGATTTAAAAAACAAAGCTTCTGAAGTAATTGATGATGTGAAATTAAAAGCCAAAGAAGCAAAATTAGGTGCTGAAAAGGTTGCAGATGACCTCAAACATAAAGCAAAAGAAACACTGCTTAAAGGTGAGCAAGCTGTAAATGATTTGAAGCACAAAAAAGATGATGAAAAGTAATTTGAACAATCACTGAACAGCGCCACGCTGTTCAGTGATACTTTTTACTTAAGGTTCTTTACGAATCCACTCAATTTCACGAATCTGATTATTCACCACCGTAAAAGTATAAGTTACATTCTCAATCTCATAGATATAGTTGGATACGGTAACCGTCGTTTTACCTTCTTTACGTTCATAAGTGTTCATTGAAACTGGAGATTGGCCAATCCGTGTCGACATTTCCGTCAAACTATCACCTACAGAAACCAATTGTCCTGAAGATGTACGCACTGCAGTTGTAGATGTTCCAGCAAAAGCTGAACTCGAAATGATTAAAGAAAAAACTAAAAATAATAGAGACTTCATAGACCTACCTTATTATTGTCAAAAACCACACAAAGTTGTTATGACCCAACGTGACTATAGCTATTTTTTATCCAGTATTTGTATGGGAATTATTAAGACGGTGTTTGTCATAGCAAACTAAATCGCAAAAAACTAAAAGTTCATTCTGAACAATGAGATAAAATGATTATTTTGGATGCTAAACCAACTAAATCAGTAGGATTAATAACAACATTCAAAAAGCTGAATAGAAGTTTGCTTAACCTCAGGTCAATTTACAGTTAAACTATCTGTTCTCAGTATTTATTGTATTTGCAAATTTGGAGCAAATCTATGTCGTGGCTTTCTTCGCTTAAATCAGTTTTTTCTCCTGCGCAGGAGGTGAAAGAGGAAGAAGTCCAATCTGTTTTGCAAAACTATATTTTGCCAAATTCAAGTAGTTTAAAAGATCGTATTACCCAAGTGAATGTTGTAGGCCGAGTATTACAACTGACAATTAATACTTATCCTGAAGAGGCAGATCATTTACAAAAAATTCATGATGATCTCGCAGATGCATTGGAGAAGTGCGGTATTCAAGAGTTGAATCTGCATGTAATTCAACAAAAAATTCAACATGATTCGAGTTGTGGCAGTGATCAGCATGGAAAAGCAGGGCATAGTTGCGCTTCAAAGCCAAAAGATCAACACCCTAATCTTCCTCCAGTTGTCGATGCTTCTGCTAAAATGGCAAATACACAGGTAGATCCTAATAATCCACCGATTCAAAAAGCAGCACCACAACAACGAGATATTCCGAAACACCCTCGAATTGAAAATGTGATCCTTATATCATCGGGTAAAGGTGGTGTGGGTAAATCAACCACCACAGTAAATATCGCATTGGCTTTGCACAAACTAGGCTTAAAAGTCGGGGTTTTGGATGCTGATATCTATGGTCCAAGTATTCCAACAATGCTGGGGAATGCAGGGCAAACACCTAAAATAGAAGGTGAAAATTTTGTACCATTAGAAGCTTATGGTATGGCGGTACTTTCGATCGGTCATTTGATTGGAAAAGAAAATACACCAGTTGCTTGGCGTGGTGCAAAAGCCACAGGTGCATTGATGCAACTGTTTAATCAAGCGTTATGGCCTGATTTAGATGTTCTAGTTATCGATATGCCACCTGGTACAGGTGATATTCAATTAACCCTTGCCCAGCGTATTCCTGTAACTGGCGCTGTGATTGTGACGACACCACAGAATGTAGCCTTGATGGATGCGGTTAAAGGGATCGAACTGTTTAATAAAGTGCATATTCCAGTTATGGGTGTTGTGGAAAATATGTCGACACATATCTGTTCAAACTGTGGTCATGAAGAACAAATTTTTGGTACTGGTGGCGGAGATCAATTGTCTGAGCAATATAATATTCCGTTGCTGGGTCGATTACCTTTAAATGTTCAAATTCGTGAAAATGCTGATGCTGGTAAACCTTCTGTGATTGCAGGAGATGTTGCTGCAGAAAACTATATGGCTATTGCTGAAAAAATTGCACAAGCTTTACCTAAAGCCGAAAAAGATCCGCATAGAATTTTCTAAGAATTGACCTCTTAAGCGTCCTCTCTTTATCTTAACAATCGAATTAAAGAGAGGATACTTGAGAATGAATCAATGAAATATTTAAACTTACTCGATAATAAGATTTTATAAGCATTGCCCATTTTTAATATCCCAAAGAAATTCAAATAATTACTGTTAAATATGAAGGGTATGCTACAAATAGGACTGATCAACAGATCATACTAAACTGATTGAAGATATTTTTAATTCAAAAATAAAATTTAAAAGACTTTTTCTTAAATATAGGTATAAAAATATAGAAAATTGATCAACTGGTATATTCATTGCTTAGGTATAATTTCTTATTTAAACCATTGAGTAGACCATGCTATTAAAAAAAATCTTATGTGCCTTGGGAATCTGTAGTTCGATGTTCTTGACTGCATGTAATGATAGTGATTCAGATAAAACCAATTCTAATTCAACGGCACAGAAATCATTGCAACCCATCATTATTCAAGGTGCTTTACCTGTAGAGTCTGAGCAAATGGCCTCAAAACTAAGCAATTCTACAGTCGAAACGTTCGGTGGTTGGAAGTTTTGGAAAGGCACCTACCAAGGTTATCCGGTGATTATCTCTAAAACAAGAATGGGAATGAGCAACTCTGCTGCCGCAACAGCAATTGCGATTGAACGTTATAAACCCATTGCGATTATTAACCAAGGAACATCAGGTGGACATGATCCTGATCTTAATGTCTATGATATTGTTTTAGGTCGTTACACCACCAATATTGGTGCATTTAGAACACCTAAAAAAGCGGTTGGAGAGGGTTCGAATTCTCTTGAATGGACAGAAGCTTTTGATGTGTTGCCTACGGATGAGTCTGATCCTGAACCGATTGCGATTCGTAAATTTGAAGCAGATAAAGATCTGTTATTGGCGGCGCAGCGTGCAAAAACCAATTATAGCAAGGGCCGTGTGGTTGAAGGTACTATTGGTTCAGCAGATGTTTGGAACAATGAATTGGATCGAATTGCTTTTTTCCATAAAAACTATGGCACTTCTGTAGAGGAAATGGAGGCTGCATCTGTGGCACAAATTGCCAGCCAATATAAAGTCCCATTCCTTGGTGTTCGTATTTTATCGAACAATATTACCAATGGCGGTGCATATGACCCAGGCACTGGAGAAGCATGCCAGCATTATGTTTTAGATGTAGTTGTTGAATATATGAAAGCTAAACAAGCCGCTTTGAAGTAAATTTTTTTCAGAATAAGTTGGAGCTTGTTTAAAGAATGTTTGGCTGTTTTTTACGGTTATTCCATTTTTTAATCACGCTCCAACGCCAGTAAATACGTGTCACAATAAAGAGTAGCGATGCAAATACAAATGCTTCAATAAACAAACCAGTTGCAAGAATTTTGGCTAGACTAAAATCAATATGCCCATGGCCAAAGTTTTTGATCCAATGAATGATTTGATGGAAAACACCGAGTAACATTTCCTTATTGATCATATGCACATGATAAATTTTGGAACCAATCCAAAAGGCAAAAATCAAAATTGGGACAATGGTTAAGGGGTTCATGATCCAAGCTAAAATTAAACCAATCGGTAAGTTTGCTTCAAAGAATAAAACTGAAAAAATAATTAATAAGGTGTGGAATGGGATAGGCAAGATGCCCCAAAAGGTACCAATAAACATTGCTTTAGAAATCGATTTTCGATTGACATACCAAAGCTGAGGACTTAAGGCTTTATCGCCAAAAATCTTCATGAATTTCAAATTGTTGACTCGCTCTGGACTAGGGAGCCAAGACTGAAAAAAATGCTTTGCCATAAAAGTAGAAAATGCAAGAAAGGTAACTATTGTGCATCAATGTAGATAAAAACGACAACCTTTCTGACAAAAAACCTAATGAGTAAGAGAAAAATATGGATAAAGAATAGTCAATAAAACTGAAAATTTACTTAAAAAGCCCTTGATTTGTGTCTAAGACTGCCTGTAATTGAACTACTTGTTATTTTAAGGCTAATCAGTGTTCTATTTGGGAATAAACTTACTGATTTAAAAGGTATTATTATTGATTTAAAAGTTTGATTTTGGACATAAAAACAGCATTTCTTTGATCAGTGACTTTGCGGTTTTTATCTGACTTTATGTTTTCAAGATATTGAAAATAATATATATTTTTATTTATAGGACTGTTCTTCAATAAGTTCTCTTACAATTATTTTTTTGCCAATTCAATTTAAAAGATTTAATCTGCGATCAATCCATTGATGAGGTCATTTAATGATTTCATGGTTTTTTATTGGCTTGGTGGTGACGATTCTTTTAACACCAGGACCAACCAATACGCTTTTAGCATCTTCTGGGATTCAAGTTGGAATTCGAAAATCTCTTGCATTAATTCCAGCGGAAGCGCTTGGCTATCTTATCTCCATTACCATTTGGGGATTAATTATTGGATCTGTGTCTAAACAGTTTCCAAGTGTTCCGGTTATTCTCAAATTATTTAGTGCAGGTTATATTTTATTCCTGGCTTTGAAATTATGGCGTACAGCAAATCGAGATGAAAACTTTAATCATGCGACAATTCGGGCGCGTGAGTTATTTTTTGCAACCCTTTTAAACCCGAAAGCACTTCTTTTCGCTTCTGCAATTTTCCCAACACATGTATGGCAAAATGCGTCTGCTTATACTTCACATATGTTGGTGTTTTTATTATTAATCGTACCCATTGCATTTTTTTGGACATTTATTGGTTCTGTGATTTGCAGTAATAAAGTGACGTGGCTCAATCAGCGCAATATGCAAAGAACTGCGTCTTTAGTTTTAGTGAGTTTTACTGTACCACTGAGCTATTCAGCACTTTTAAGCCTTTAACAATCGATTATAGTTGAACTTAAGTTTGTACGTTTACTTACAGACTTGGGTTGCTCTATTTCGTCATAAACATTCCTTTCAAAAGCAATTTCAGTTAAAGTACAGCGCAGTAAATAGCACAGTTTTGGGATAGAGATAAATGGCAATTAAGTCTGATCGTTGGATTCGTGAAATGAGCGAAAAGCACGGTATGATTGAACCGTATGCAGAAAACCAAGTGCGTTATGATGAACAAGGTGAAAAGCTGATTTCTTATGGCGTATCTAGCTATGGTTATGACGTACGTTGTGCACGTGAGTTTAAAGTCTTTACCAATGTTCACTCTGCTATTGTAGACCCTAAAAATTTCGATGAGCGTAGTTTTATCGACATTGAATCTGATGTCTGTATCATCCCTCCAAATTCATTTGCATTAGCACGTACTGTTGAATATTTCCGTATTCCACGAAATGTTTTGACGATTTGCCTAGGTAAATCGACTTATGCGCGTTGCGGTATCATTGTAAATGTAACGCCACTTGAACCTGAGTGGGAAGGTCACGTGACATTAGAGTTTTCAAATACGACGAATTTACCTGCGCGTATTTATGCTGGTGAAGGCGTTGCTCAAATGCTGTTTTTTGAATCTGATGAAGTTTGTGAAACGTCTTATAAAGATCGTGGTGGTAAATACCAAGGTCAGGTTGGGGTAACCTTACCTAAAGCTTAAATTAAAAATGAGTTTGGAAAAAAGCAAGTGTAAATCACTTGCTTTTTTTATGTATATATCAATATGATAAATATGTTTAATGCATTATTTTTCAATAAAAATTTTTAAATAAAATCATAATTAAACAGAACAAAATAAGATTTAAATGTATTTGAAATT